>NZ_DAMADT010000003.1:205458-266841 GCF_031997925.1 Lachnoclostridium sp.
AAAGAAACACTTACTTATACGGAATGAAGATGGTACAATGACCGAACGTTATTCTTATGTACATTACAATCCGTATTGTAGTCATATCTCAGAGAACTACGTAAAATTCGAACCTTATTTTTATCAGGGAGAAGCACTTGCTTATGGAACACTGGGAAATGCGAAAGTACAAGTTTGTGATGCAAGAAAATGTGCAGAAATCATGATGGCAATATCGAATCACTGCGATTTTGATTTATGTATTGATGATACGCCGATACCATTCCCAGTTGAGGAATTAGATAATGTGTTATCTATGAGTAAATAACGTGAATAATATTTAGAGGATGTAAGGAGTTTCCTTCCATCCTCTTTTTTCTCGTGTGATCGTCAGGCGTACGTTCCATTATAAAGAGCCACGAATAAGAGACGAAGAACTGTCATTTATGGTAAGAATCAGAACTTGAAAGCATAAGTTTTTCATGTTATAGTGAGTTGATGTCAATAATTTTGAAAAAAGTACCGAAAATTTAACGATAGAAGCGGTTTTTACGAATCGCTAGTAGTAAGCTTAAGTTAAGGATAGTTTTGTCTATTATATAATGGATCAAACTTACTTTATATAATGGATCAAACTTACTTTTGCGCAAAAGTATGCGCAAAATAGAGGTTAGGTTGAAAAAAATTTTCAACCCCCAAATTTGTACCGGTATATTCTTCGGTACAGATTTTGGATGCGCAAAGAACGTGCGCAGAAGTGGAGGTTAAGATGATGAAAGATTACCTGCCAATAAGCAGAGAAGATATGAATAATAGAGGCTGGGAGCAATGCGATTTCGTCTACGTCATCGGAGATGCTTATGTTGATCACCCATCTTTTGGTCCTGCAATTATCAGCCGAGTGTTGGAGAGTAACGGTTATAAGGTTGGTATCATTGCACAGCCGGATTGGAAGGATGAAAATAGCATTCAGATTCTAGGGACTCCAAGACTTGGGTTCTTAGTTTGTGGTGGAAATATGGATACGATGGTGAATCATTATTCTGTTGCGAAAAAACGTAGAGCAACAGATGCCTATTCCCCTGGCGGGCAGATTGGCCTTCGTCCTGATCGAGCAACGATAGTATACTGTAATTTAATTCGTAAGGTATATAAAGATGCTCCGATTATCATTGGAGGAATCGAAGCTTCTTTAAGAAGACTTGCACATTATGATTATTGGAGTGATAAGGTAAGACGATCTATTTTACTGGATTCCCAGGCGGATATTCTTTCGTACGGGATGGGGGAACATTCTATTGTTGAAATAGCAGATGCTCTTAATAGCGGAATTTCAGTGAAGGATGTAACCTTTATTGCCGGTACTGTTTATAAGGCAAGAGACTTATCTTCCGTATATGAACCAGTCATGCTACCTTCTTACGAAGAGATATTAAAGGACAAGGAAGTATTTGCACGAAGTTTTTATACCCAATATGTAAACACAGATCCATTTACGGCAAAATGTCTTGTTGAAAGCTATGAATCGGGTGATTATGTAGTGCAAAACGTTCCTGCAAAGCCACTTACACAGTCTGAGATGGATCGTGTCTATGCTCTTTCTTATATGCGTGATTACCATCCTTGTTATAAGGAACAGGGAGGAATTCCAGCGATAGAAGAACTTAAATTTAGTTTAACCAGTAACCGAGGTTGCTTTGGCGGTTGTAATTTCTGCGCATTAACTTTCCATCAAGGAAGAATGATACAAACAAGAAGCCATGAATCCATTGTATCCGAAGCAACTCTTTTAACTTGGGATCCTGAGTTTAAAGGCTATATTAATGACGTTGGTGGACCTACTGCGAATTTTCGTCATACTTCTTGTGAAAAGCAGAATACAAGGGGAGTGTGCTTAAATAAACAGTGTCTTTTCCCAAAACCATGCTCTAATCTAAAGGTTGATCATACCGATTATCTTTCCTTACTAAAGAAGTTAAGAGAACTTCCAAAGGTGAAAAAGGTATTTATCCGTTCTGGTATCCGCTTTGATTACCTAATTGAGGACAAAGACGATACCTTTATGAAGGAATTATGTGAGAATCATGTGAGTGGTCAGCTTAAGGTTGCTCCAGAGCATATCTCAGACGCTGTACTATCTATGATGGGGAAACCAGAAAATGCTGTCTATGAGAAATTTATCGCACGTTATAAAAAGACAAATGAAGAAGTAGGAAAGAAACAGTTTGTTGTTCCTTATCTGATGTCCTCACATCCTGGTTCCACGATGAAGGAAGCAGTTGCTTTAGCCGAATATTTACGAGACATCGGATATATGCCAGAGCAAGTTCAGGATTTTTATCCAACTCCATCCACAGTTTCGACCTGTATGTATTATACCGGTATTGATCCTCGTACGATGAAGTCGGTTTATGTGCCAAAGTCTCCGCACGAAAAGGCAATGCAACGAGCTCTAATCCAGTATCGTAATCCGAAGAACTATAACTTGGTAGTAGAAGCTTTAACTTTAGCAAACCGCACGGATTTAATTGGTTATGATAAGAAGTGTCTGATACGACCAAATTACATGGATAAGGATAAGTTCGGAAGCAAGCCGGCAGAGACAGGAAAGAATTCTGCGAGAAAAGGCAGTGGTAGAGGAACTGCTAATTCAGGTAATGTCAGAGGAACTACTAATTCAGGCGATGGTAGAGAGAAAAATGGAAGTAGCAAAGGAAGTAAGGGTGCACGAGGTGGCTTTGGAAGTAAGACTGGAAGAAGTGCACAAAGTAGTGAATTAAGCCGGTTCGAAGGTAGAAAAGCAGAGAACAAGAATTCCAGTAAAAAAATTCGAAATACGCATAAGAAGAAATAAGATTTTTTATAGTAATATGGGATTTTCACAGAAAGTTTTTACTATAACTTATGTGGCTATCCCATAAATAAGTTTATAACATGTAACAAAACAAGCTTTCCTGTGGATAAAAGGCTGTTGTATTAGATATAAATCTAAATACACAGCCTTTATATTATTAAATCCATCCACCATCCAATGTAATTACTTGTCCGGTTAGGTATGCACTTCCTTCACAAAGACGAAATACCGTATCAGCAACTTCTTCTGTGGTCGCCATTCGTCCCATTGGAATTTCCTCGCAAAGCGCTTCTCGGTCCTCTACAGTAAAACACTGATTCATCTCGGTATCAATTACACCACAGGCGAGAGCATTCACTGGAATGTCACTTGGAGCTAGTTCTTTAGCAAGTGCTTTGGTAAATGAGTTTATAGCTCCCTTGGTCGCGGAGTAGACAGCTTCACAAGAAGCTCCACAATTTCCCCATACGGAGGAGATATTTAAAATTCGTCCACTTTTTTTAGATACAAACATAGGAACTGCTAAGTGACAGGTATTAAGAACAGAAACAAAATTAATCTGAAGTAACCTTGTCCACTCCTCTGGTGTCATATCTGTGAATAAACCTATGTGTGAAACGCCTGCATTGTTGATAAGTATATCAAGTTTACCAAACTGACGATTAATTTCTTCAAACAATGTCTCCACTACGTGATAATCACTGATATCGCCAGCAAACTTTAGGCATGGAACGGATAGAGATAGGATCTCCTCTTGTAAAGAAGCTAGTTGTTTTGATTCCTTTAAACCATTTATAATAACAGCATAGCCTTCCTTTGCGAATTTTAGAGCAATAGCTCTTCCGATACCTCGAGAGGAGCCAGTAATAAGAGCAACTTTATTCATTTTCGCTCCAATTCCTTTCTATATATAATTTCTATTTAGTTTATCGATAATCGTAATTTATTATAGCATAAATTTACAGGGTGCAAAAGAATTTTATCAAGGCTAGATTGGAATTTAAATCAAAGCATGTTATAATATCGGCGGATATTATACATAAGAATTGGCGGAGGGAACATTTATGAGAAAGAAAATAGCAGGGATACTAATCCTATTATTGGCTGGAACCGGAATATTTCGTTTCGGTATGATCGCAGGTGCAGCATCACAAGAACCTGGTTCAGCAGGGGATCCGCTAATTACTCAAAGCTATCTGGAGCAGAGGCTACGAGAAGTTTCTGGCGGTAATTCCGGGCAAAATGGATTTCAGAAGGTGAACATAAGTAAAGGAAAGAGTTTGTACTTAAATGAAGGTACAGAATGCATTATCTACAGTGGAGGAGCTACGGTACTTGGGAATATGGGTTTCATCAATGCAACTTCAGGAACATTAGCAAAAAAAAGTAGTAGTGCAAAGTTGTATCATCAGTATATATCACCATCGAATGCCAGTGGGATGAAAGCAACAGCAAATAGTATAATTTATGTGAAAGGAAGTTATTCCATGGATTAGATAGAATCCATGGAGTTTTGGTAGGGTATGGAGTGGTTAGGGAAAAGAACGAATAAAAGAGATATTTGTTTTTTGATATTAGGTTCCTTTTTAATTTCTATCGCTATAAACTGGGTATTTGAACCAATGGGGATGGTAACTGGCGGAGTTACCGGCCTCGCGATTGTAATCAAAGAACTAACCTTTAGAGCGTTTGGTACGGGGCTTCCAATATGGTTAACCAATACCATATTAAATGTACCCTTATTCATAGCGGGATATTTTATCCTGGGTAAGAGATTTATTGGGAAAACATTATTAGGAGCAGCAGCTCTAACTGTATTTATCTATTTGATTCCAACGCAAAATTTGTTTGAAAATGATTTCTTATTAGCAGCAATATTTGGTGGTGCAATCTGTGGAACAGGAATGGGCTTTGTATTATCCACTATGACGACAACTGGAGGAACTGATCTTTTAGCGATGTTAATTCATGCAAAGATAAAGCATATTACAGTACCTATGATTCTTATGATAGTGGATGCTTCCGTTATTATTTTTGGAATCTTTGTCTTTGGTATTCATACTGCTCTTTATGCAATCATAGCGATCTATATCGCTGCCAAGGTGTCGGATGGAATCTTGGAGGGTCTGAAATTCGCTAAAATAGCATACATTATATCAGACAAGTATGAGGAGATAGCCCATGATATTTTACATGTACTAGATCATGGAGTCACTGGACTTAGTGCTACTGGAATGTATTCTAATAAGGATAAAAAGATGCTGTTTTGTGTAGTCGCTAAGAAAGAAATGGTTGGTGTTCTTGACCTCGTGAGCAAAAAGGACCCAAAAGCATTCGTAATTGTGAGTGATGTAAGAGAGGTGATGGGGGAGGGCTTTATTGAATTTAGACAGTAAAATAGCGGATTCCAAGAGATTTTATGAGTAAAAATACTTATCCTAAAGGAGAATATACAAATTACACAAATCAGCAAAAATTAATTTGTTAAAATGGGATATGGTTTTTATAGGTTATATGTTGTATCATGTACCTATGTTAGTAATTGATTGTTCATGTCAAGTAATTCTATGACTTACTTGGTTTTCATGAATGTTAACGTGAAGAGCGCAAAAGAATCATAATTAGGAGGAACTAATAATGGCAAGTTTATCATTAAAGAATATTAACAAAACTTATCCAAATGGATTCGTTGCAGTTAAAGAATTTAACTTAGAAGTAGAAGATAAAGAATTCATCATTTTCGTAGGACCATCTGGATGTGGTAAGTCCACAACACTTCGTATGATCGCAGGTTTGGAAGAGATTACATCTGGTGAGTTATGGATTGGCGATAAGCTAATGAATGACGTGGAACCTAAGGATAGAGATATCGCGATGGTTTTCCAGAACTACGCTTTATACCCACATATGTCTGTATATGATAACATGGCATTCGGTCTTAAGTTAAGAAAGACTCCAAAGGATCAGATTGATAAGTTAGTTCGTGAGGCAGCAAGAATTCTTGATATCGAGCATTTATTAGATCGTAAACCTAAGGCTCTTTCTGGTGGTCAGAGACAGCGTGTTGCTATGGGTCGTGCTATCGTTCGTAATCCAAAGGTATTCCTTATGGATGAGCCTTTATCAAACCTTGATGCTAAGCTACGTGTACAGATGCGTATCGAGATCTCTAAGTTACATCAGAGACTTGAAACTACTATCATCTACGTAACACATGACCAGACAGAGGCTATGACTCTTGGTACAAGAATCGTAGTTATGAAGGATGGTGTTGTTCAGCAGGTAGATTCTCCACAGAACCTTTACGATAAGCCAAACAATCTTTTCGTTGCTGGTTTCATGGGATCTCCACAGATGAATCTTTTAGACGCTAAGGTTGTTAAGAGCGGTAATGATATTAGATTAATGTTTGGTTCTCATTCTATCAAGGTTCCAGAAGCTAAGGCTAAGAAACTTGTAGATGGCAACTATATTGATAAAACAGTAGTTCTTGGTATCCGTCCTGAGGATGTTAAGGATGAAGAGATGTTCATCAGCCAGTCTCCTGACAGCACAATCGATGCTACTGTAAAAGTATACGAATTATTAGGTGCGGAAGTATTCTTATACTTCACAATTGATCAATTTGATATCACAGCACGTGTTAACCCACGTACAAAGGCTAGACCTGGTGATACAATTCAGATTGCTCTTGATTTATCTAAGATTCATTTATTCGATAAGGAAACTGAGCAGGTTATTTCTCACTAATTATGTATGTTATGAGCCGTCCGATTGGACGGCTCTTTCTTAATTTATAGGAAGTTGCGCTAATATAAATTAATTTGTTCTGATCCACTCTAGGTTGGTTACCGTGATATGGAAAATTAAAAAGTAATTCTTACCATATTTGTGACAAAAGCTTTTTTTATAATACAAATATAAAACAAAGGAAAATTATCAGAAAAGTATGCTTTCGTAAAGTCTTAACATTTTTTTGAAAAAGCCATTTAATTTAATCACTAAACTAAATATTTTATATACTAACTTAACACTTATACATAAAAAATGCAAATATTATATAAGAAATTTAGTTTACTTTCTACGAAATGAGTGTTAAAATGGGTAATAAGATACTTATACAAGTAGTATAAATGAGTATTACGACACTAAAAATATAGTTAAATAAAACTTCACATTATAAGAAATCACCGCGTGGTGAAGATAAAGAAAGGTTCGGTGTATGTATGATTTCTAATCAAATCCTTCAAAATACAATTGAAGGCCTGAAAGCCATTACAAGAATTGATATTTGTGTAATGGATACAGAAGGTAAAGCGTTAGCAAGTACCATTAACAATGCTGACGAATATGAGAATGCAGTACTTGCATTTGTGGATTCCCCAGCAGATAGTCAAGTTTTACAGGGATACCAATTTTTTAAGGTGTTTGATGAACACCAGCTGGAGTATGTCATCTTAGTAAAAGGTGATAGTGATGATGTATACATGGTCGGTAAGATTGCTTCCTTCCAGATACAAAATCTTTTGGTTGCTTACAAGGAGCGTTACGATAAGGATAACTTTATTAAGAACCTTCTCCTAGACAACCTCTTACTCGTAGACATTTATAATCGCGCTAAGAAGCTTCACATTGAGACTGATGTAAGACGAGTTGTATTTATTATTGAAACAAAGAATGAAAAGGATACGAATGCATTAGAAACAGTTCGTGGACTATTCTCTACAAAAACAAAAGATTTCATTACTGCTGTAGATGAAAAGAATATTATCTTAGTAAAAGAAGTAAAGCAGAATGAAAATTACGAAGACTTAACGAAGACTGCTAAGGTTATATTAGATATGTTAAATACTGAGGCTATGACAAAAGTTCATGTAGCTTTTGGTACCATTGTAAATGAAATTAAAGATGTCTCTCGTTCTTATAAAGAAGCGAAGATGGCTTTAGATGTAGGCAAGATTTTCTATAGCGGACGTAATGTAGTTGCTTATAGCAATCTTGGAATCGGACGTTTAATCTATCAGTTACCTATGCCGCTTTGCAAGATGTTTATTCGCGAAATTTTTGATGGCAAATCACCAGATGATTTCGATGAAGAAACATTAACAACGATTAATAAGTTCTTTGAGAATAGTTTGAATGTATCTGAGACTTCTAGACAGTTATATATTCATAGAAATACTTTAGTTTATCGTTTAGATAAACTTCAAAAAAGTACAAATCTAGACCTTCGTGTTTTCGAGGACGCGATTACCTTCAAGATAGCTTTGATGGTAGTTAAGTACATGAAGTACATGGAGAGTATGGAGTACTAATTCACAGCAACAAAAGAATGCTTTATTGCCGCTGTTCCGGTAAGCTTCGTCTGACGATAGGCTGGTGCAGCGGCAATATTAGAATACTTAGAAAGGGTATAATTATGGCCGGAACTTATGATATTAGTAAGGATTTAAGAGACATAGATACTCCGGTAATCCTATTTCAGAATGTTAGTAAGGATTATCAGAAGGGAACACACGCAATAAATAACATAAGCTTCGAAATTCGTAAAGGTGAATTTGTCTTTATTGTAGGAGCAAGCGGCTCCGGTAAATCGACTTTAATTAAACTAATGCTGAAAGAAATCAAACCAACCGATGGAAGAATTTTTATAGCAGGAAGAGAGCTTTCTAGGTTAAAGCGTTGGCAGGTTTGTAAATATAGAAGAACGATCGGAGTAGTGTTTCAGGACTTTCGTTTGCTGCCTGATCGTACAGTTTTTGAGAATGTAGCATTTGCACAAAGGGTAATAGAATCACCAGCAAGGGAAATACGAAGACAAACCCCAAAGATGCTTTCTATCGTAGGGTTATCTGAAAAACATAAATCTTATCCGAAGGAACTCTCTGGTGGAGAACAACAAAGGGTTGCTCTTGCTAGAGCCTTGGTAAATAATCCGGTAATGTTGCTTGCAGACGAGCCTACAGGAAATCTTGATCCCAAAAATTCGTGGGAAATTATGCATTTGTTAGAGGAAGTAAATAAGCGTGGAACTACGGTTGTGGTAGTAACTCATAATCGTGAAATTGTAGATGCGATGCAAAAGAGAGTCATTACGATGAAAAATGGTGTTCTCATCAGTGATGATAAAAAAGGTGGGTATGCACATGCCAAAAATTAGTACAATAGCTTATAGTGTGAGACAGGGCACAAAAAATATAAAACGTAACCGTATGTTTTCGCTAGCATCGGTAGGTACGATAACGACCTGTTTATTTTTATTTGGAATTTTCTATTGCATTCTAATGAACTTTCAACATATTATTAAAAATGCAGAGCAAGGTGTTAGTGTAACTGTCTTTTTTAATGAAGGCATAACTTCACAGGAGATAGGGTTAATCGGTGAGAAAATAGGACAGAGAGCAGAAGTTGCAAAATACGATTATGTATCCGCAGAAGAAGCTTGGGAGGAATATAAGAATACAAAGCTTGATCCAGAGCACGCGGCAAGCTTTGGCGATGACAATCCGCTTGAGAACTCTGCCCATTATATTGTGTACTTAAATGATGTGGAGATGCAGGAAATATTAGTACGATATCTCCAATCGATACCAGGAGTAAGACAAGTTAATAATTCGGAAGCAATCGCTGATGTCTTATCTGGAGTAAATAAAGGCTTAGCCTTTGGAACAACGGCAATCATTGTAATATTATTAGGTGTTGCGGTGTTCTTAATTAGCACGACGGTTACCATGGGTATTTCTGTTCGAAGACAGGAGATTTCTATTATGAAGTTGATTGGTGCAACCGATTTCTTTATAAGAGCTCCATTTATTGTGGAAGGTATTATTATTGGATTAGTGGGAGCGATACTACCTTTAGGTTTACTGCATGTGCTTTATAATAAGGGTGTTAAATATCTTATGACTAGCTTTAGTAGTCCGTTAAAGAAAGCAGACTTTTTAGCAACTGGAACGATGTTTAAGACGTTAATCCCAGCATGTCTGCTAATTGGAGTAGGTATTGGTTTCTTAGGTAGTTTTATTACTCTTGGGAAGCAGCTTAGAAAGATTAATTAATAGACCAAAATAGAATGCTTATAATAGGAGTTCTAAATAGTTACTAAAATAGGATATTTAAATAGACGTAAAAAAGAATATCAAATTAGAATTCTTAAATAGCTACCGGAAAAGAATACCGAAATAGTACATTAAAGTGGAATACCAAATAAGTAATAAATTTACTTAGCAAACACACATATAAACTATGCCAACAAACCTGGCATTAATCTACTAATGCGCAATAAATCAAGCGCAGGAATAGGAGTTGGGATGAAACGAAAGAAGCCGATAAAGAAACAAGGAGTAATGCAAAAAAGAAAACAGAGGGAATATCGCATGCTAACCTGTGGTCTTGTTATGGCACTATCTGTACCTTTCGTAAGTATTGGCTTTCAAGGTCAAAGTTATATTACAGCGAAAGCTTTTTCCACACCAAAGCTAGCCACGATGAGTGGAAGTTATGGTATTTTCTTTAATAAAACTTATGAAGATAAGCTGAAAGAGGCACAACAGAAGAAAGAAGAATTAGATCAGAAGAAAAAAGATACAGAAAAGAAATTAGCAGATTTAGAAAAGAATAAAAATGATATTTTAAATTACATTGAGCAACTGGATATTCAGCTAAATGAACTTACCACGCATTTAGAAGAATTAGAAACCTCAATATCGGATACGAAATCAGAACTTGAGAAAACCAGAGCTGATCTTAAAGTAGCAAAAGAAACAGAAGCAAAGCAGTATGAGACGATGAAGAAACGTATACAATATCTTTATGAGAATGGATCAGAAAATGTTTTAGATGTATTCTTAAGCTCAGGAAGTATTGTAGAATTTTTGAATCAAGTTGAATACTCCCAAAAGATAACGGAATATGATGATAATCTGTTAAAGCGTTATACTGAAACAAAGGAAGAAATCATTAGGCAGGAAACGTATCAACAGGCAAAACTGGAAGAATTAGAAGCTCTTGAAGCGAGTGCTCTTTACGAACAGGAGACACTGCTTGCGTTATCCGCCGAGAAGGGTAAGGAGATTATCCGTTATACAGAAGCAATCGGTGCCAATGAGGAGTTGTTTGCTGAGTATTCGAATGAAATTGCAAACCAAGAAAAAAATATTTCGGATATAAAAGAAGAAGAGCGCAAACGTATCGAAGAAGAGGCACGAAAGGCTAAAGAGGAAGAGGAAAGAAGAAAAAGAGAAGCGGAGGAGAAAAGAAAGCAGGAACAAGCTAATCAGTCCTCCGATGCTTCAAGTGTAGAAAAGACGGATAATAAAGATTTAAGTGAGATGATATGGCCATTACCTGGAGATCCTAATATTTATAGTAGATTCGGTTATCGTAATGCACCGACTGCAGGAGCAAGTACCTATCACCGAGGAGTCGATATTGGAGGTGCGATGGGAGCAAATATTGTAGCATCCTTAGCTGGAAGAGTTGTAGCTGCATCTTATAGTCTCTCTTCAGGAAATTATATTACGATTGATCATGGTAATGGTGTTCAGACTAGATACCTACATTGCTCCAAACTTTTGGTTGGTGTTGGTGATACTGTTATGCAAGGGCAGGTTATTGCAAAGGTTGGTTCAACTGGAATTTCCACCGGACCTCATTTACATTTTAGTTTAGTATTAAATGGAACTTATGTTGATCCACTTAAATACATAAGTTACAATTAATTATAATAAGATAATAGTAAGCATATGGTACGATTCGAGTTTAGGGTGCTTGCATTTTGTATCATACCTTAATAAAAAGTGGAAAGAATTTTTATGGCTTTTCATCAGAAGTTTTGTGCCTTAAGAATTTATGGCACAAAATTTCATTATGCGCAGAGACATGCGTAGGATTCGTTGTAATGTATTTTTACACCTGCGTCATCTTTAGCACAAAAAATATGCGCAAAGTCATGCGCAGGATTGGAGGTAGAATGAAAAACAGATTTGTGACCGGGGTAATCTCCGGAGTGCTCTGTACCTTAATTATTTGTAGCCTTTCTTTTGGTGTGTTATATCGTAATGCTTTAGCACAAAAAGATAATGGTAACAAGAATGAATCTGTACAGTCTACAGATAATGGTACGAAAACAGAAGAAACTACAGCAATTGATGAAGCAACGTTTCAAAAGAAACTAAAGTATATTAAAAATTTAGTAGATAATTATTATTTATGGGATGTAAATGAGGGTAATTATCAAACTGGTATGTTAAAGGGGATGATGAGTGCCTTAAATGATCCATATTCTACTTACTATACGAAAGAAGAATACGATGCCCTTATGGAAACTACCAATGGCGTTTATTATGGTATCGGTGCTACTGTTAGCCAGAATGTAAATACTGGTATCATTACTATAGTAAAACCATTTATCAATGGACCTGCAAATAAGGCTGGTATTCTTCCAGGAGATATTCTTTATAAGGTGGAAGGCGAAGAGGTAACTGGTACTGAACTTACCAAAGTAGTTAATAAGATGAAAGGTGAAGAAAATACCATAGTTAAAATCACTGTTATGAGAGAAGGCAAGTCTGAGCCAATCGATATTTCGATTACAAGAGGTCAGGTGGAGATACCTACCATTGAACATGAGATGCTAAAAGATAATATTGGTTATATTAGCATTCTAGAATTTGATAAAATAACGGTAGATCAGTACATGGCAGCAATTAATGAATTAGAGAAGCAAGGCATGAAAGGTCTTGTAATTGACCTTCGTGATAATCCAGGCGGATTATATGATTCTGCAGTAAAGATGCTCGACCGTATCATAGGGAAAGGTCTATTAGTTTATACGGAGACTAAGGATGGTACTCGTTCCGAAGATTATGCGACTACAAAAGAAGAATTAAAGGTACCATTGGCTGTTATCGTAAATGGCAATAGTGCAAGTGCCTCTGAGATTTTCGCTGGTGCAATACAGGATTATAAGAAGGGTACTATTGTAGGCACACAGAGCTTTGGAAAAGGTATTGTACAGTCCCTCTTCCCATTATTTGATGGTAGTGCGGTGAAGGTAACAGTATCCAACTACTTTACTCCAAATGGAAGAAGCATTCATAAAACAGGAATTACCCCAGATGTTGTAGTAGAGTTAAATGAAGCGTTAAAGAAAAAAGTAGTGATTACTCACGATGAAGATAATCAGCTTCAGAAGGCCATTGAGGTTTTGAAAAGTCAAATAAAATAATAAAAAGAGCGTTACTTCATAACTTTTAGTAGAAAAAGAGTTATGAGGTAACGCTTTTAATAAAGTTGCACTACAATTTCATATTAGTTTAAAATCCTTCGAGGCATGTACTTAATTTAAAATCCTTCGAGGCATGTACATTCACCCTGTCAGTAAGACGAAGTAAACTCGCCTAAGCAAAGCGTGTTGCAGTACAAATTATTTTACAAGTAAGAAGATTAATAGTACCCAGAATATTATAATCGGAAGTGCAAAAAACCAATTTTTAGGTTTTTTATCCTGCCATATAGAAGCGGCTTCTACACGACAAGCGGAAAACACCTCTGTAGGTATCAGCTTTATAGTAAGTGCAACTAAAGCAGGTAGAAGAATAATATCATCTAGGTACCCAAGAATGGGAATGAAATCTGGTATGAAATCAATCGGAGAGAGTGCATAAGCAACTGTTAGTGCAGCAATTACCTTAGCTATCCAAGGGGTTTCTTTCTTCTTCATTGCAAGAAAGACCGCTGGAATATCTGTTTTAAGTTTTTTTGCTCTGGATTTTAAGTCCATACGTTCCTCCATGTGAGTCCATAAATAATTCATACATCTCGTCCAAATAATTATAATAGATATATCTGAATCATTAAATTTTAAGTGCATACATATGTTAAAATTCAACTATCCTAATATCATCGAAACAATAACATATTTCTATAATCGGATTTGCGGTGCGAAAAGCGCAAAGCAAACTTCTGATAAGTTGTATTATAAGCGTTTTATAATGGACATGCAACGGGAGACCTGACGATTTTAAACGATAAATTTATAATTTCGAGAAAATGTATTGCACAAAGTGATAAATTGTGGTAACATATCTTTTCAGTACGGACATGTGTGCTTGTAGTACAAACAAAAAGCACGCATACAATAGTGTAAGTGGGAATAAAGGTAGTATTAACTCCTGTCTGTATCACATCTGCAAGCGGATGTGGTATGTAACGGGTGTTATGGGGGGATCTTATGGACGACGAAAAATACTATATAGTGAAGAAGAAGGCGTTACCAGAGGTATTACTAAAGGTAGTTGAAGCAAAGCGCTTGCTGGATTCGGAGCGGGTTATGACAATACAAGAGGCGACGGATGCCGTGGACATAAGCAGAAGTTCCTTCTACAAATATAAAGATGATATCTTTCCATTTCATGAAAATAATCGTGGTAAGACCATTACTTTTATGTTACAGATGGATGATATTCCTGGATTATTGTCGATGGTTTTAAATCATATAGCAAAAAGTAGTGCAAATATATTGACGATTCATCAAACGATTCCAATTGGTGGTATAGCATCTCTAACACTAAGCATTGAGATATTGCCGCAGACATTAGAGCTATCACAAATGTTAGAATCAATAGAAGCGCTTGATGGGATTCATAATCTAAAAATTTTAGGTAGGGAATAGAAAATACTCTGCCTTTACAAGCGTTAGTGTAGATTTTGCGAGAAGAATTGTTTTATTTATGTTTAAAGCGGGTACAGGAATGCGAGATATCTCGATTTTAATGCATGCTAAAGCACGCAGATAGGAGTTTATATGAAGATAGCAGTGTTAGGATTTGGAACCGTAGGTTCTGGAGTATATGAAGTAATAAAAACAAATTATGAAACGATTGCAAAACGTGCTGGTGAAGTAGTTGATATTAAATATGTACTGGACTTAAGAGATTTTCCAGGAAATCCTGTTCAGAATATCATTACTCATGATTTTAGTGTAATTGCAAATGATCCAGAAGTTAAGGTTGTTGTAGAAGTTATGGGTGGTGTAGAGCCTGCTTATTCTTATGTTAAGGAATGCTTATTAAAAGGGAAATCTGTCTGTACCTCCAACAAAGAACTGGTAGCAAGACATGGAGCAGAATTATTGGAGATAGCAAAACAAAAGAAGATTAACTTTTTATTTGAAGCTAGCGTTGGTGGTGGTATTCCAATTATTCGTCCTTTGAATCAATCGTTAACAGCAGATGAGATAGAGGAAATAACAGGTATCTTAAATGGCACTACAAACTATATTTTATCGAAGATGAAAACGCAAGGCTCTGAATTTGCGACCGTTCTTAAGGAAGCGCAAGAGCTTGGTTATGCAGAACGTAATCCAGAGGCTGATGTTGAAGGGTTTGATGCTTGCCGTAAAATAGCGATTCTTACCTCTCTTGCATATGGAATGCATGTTGATTTCGAACAGATTTATACAGAAGGAATTACGAAGATAACAGCAGAAGATATTATGTATGCCAATGCATTAGATGCTAGTATTAAATTATTAGCGACCAGTAAAAATGTAGATGGTAAGGTGTATGCGATGGTTGCTCCTAAAATGATTAATGATAAGCATCCATTATTTTCTGTAAATGGTGTATTTAACGGAATTCTCGTGAAGGGAAATTTATTAGGTGATGTTATGTTCTATGGAAGTGGAGCAGGAAAACTTCCAACAGCGAGTGCAGTTGTTTCTGATGTTGTAGATGCAACCAAGCATATGGGAACAAACATTATGACATTATGGAGCAGCAAGCATCTAAATCCAGCAGATATGAGTACCTATGAGAGTAAATTCTTTGTTCGTGTACCTGCAAGAGAAGAGGAATCTGCGAAGGAACTTTTTAAGATTGAAAAGGTTGTTTCAATACCTGACATAGATGGAGAGTATGCATTTATCACGGAGAAGATGACCGAAGAAGCCTTTGAAGAGGCAATGAAGAAGTTATCGATAATTAACCGTATCCGTGTGGAATTTTAAGTATATAAATATTGATTACTTGTTTCTGTAAAGTTTAGTGACATAGAGCAATGCTATCTTGTTAAATGGATAAAGTTATTGCTAATGAAGCATTGCTATCTGGTTATATGTAAGGTTTTTGTTACGAATAATGCTTTCATGTGATATGGAGAATGGTTTTTTGTTACATGAAATTATGATTACATGTTACATCTGAGGGGATGTATTATATGTATAGAGAGAATGACAAGAGGAGTAAGTTCCCTCCTGCTTATTATGAGTATCGTTAGGTGAAGGATGGTTACATTCTTCACCTACAAATATATAGGTTACTATTTTAGGTTAAGTTATGAAAAGCAACTGTCGTATTAATAAAAAGAATAAGACATAAGATTCAACTAGAAATGGAGGATAAGATGAAGTATATAGTAGTACTTGGAGATGGAATGGCAGATGAGCCAATCGATCATTTAAATGGTATGACACCACTTGAGTATGCAGAAACAAAAACCATGGATGAACTAGCAGGGAAATCAGAGATAGGCCTTTGCCAGACAATCCCAGAAGGGATGAAACCAGGAAGTGACACGGCAAATCTAGCCGTTTTAGGATATAATCCAAAAATATATTATACTGGACGATCCCCTCTTGAGGCATTAAGCATAGGAGTTCCATTAAGCCCAACAGATATTGCAATACGCTGTAATATTGTAACGATATCAGAAGATGAGGTACCATATGGGCAAAAGACAATCATAGATCATAGCGCGAGTGAGATATCAACAGAGGACGCAGCCATTTTATTAGAGGCAGTAAAAAAGGAATTAAGTTCGGAAGAGTTTTCTTATTATTTAGGCACAAGTTACCGCCATCTCCTTATTTGGGATCAGGGTGAGGTGGTAGAATTAACGCCTCCACATGACATTCTGGGTAGAGTAATTGGAGAGTATCTTCCTGAGGAAAACAAATTAAAGGAAATGATGGAGAAGAGCTTTGACATCTTAAACAATCATCCAATTAATATGGAGCGTCAGAAAAAAGGATTAAACAAAGCGAATTCTATCTGGTTTTGGGGGGCAGGAACGAAGCCAGCCTTATCCTCATTTGAAGAGAAAACAGGAAAACGCGGGGTAATGATTTCAGCAGTTGATTTGTTAAAAGGAATTGCAGTAGGAGCTGGTATGAAGGTAATCGAAGTTCCAGGAGCAGATGGTACCTTACACACGAATTATGAAGGGAAAGCCATGGCTGCGGTCGAAGCACTAAGCAAAGATGGTTATGATTTCGCATATGTACATGTGGAAGCACCGGATGAGATGGGACATCAGGGAAATCTAGAGAATAAAATGAAAGCAATAGAAGCATTAGATGATCGTGTTATTCGTATTATAAAAGAGGAAATGAAAACAAGAGGATGTGACTATCGAATGCTTGTAATGCCAGATCATCCAACTCCGCTTAGCATACGGACACATACCTCAGATCCAGTACCTTATATGCTATATGATAGTACAAAAGAGTTAAATAAAGTTGCTTACTACAATGAAAAAGAAGCAAAATTAAGCGGAAATTTAGTAAAAGAAGGGTATCAGCTCATTGACAAATTACTTCAGTTAAGCTAGCATAAAATATGTGTTAATCAAGCACTTAAAAATAGGATGATTAATAAAATAAAGCAACAGGCTAATAGAGGAAGAAATTCATTCTATGGAAAGCTAGGTTTAGGAGGCATCTATGCTAATTGTTAAGAAATTCGGTGGTACTTCTGTTGCCAACAAAGAGAGAATATTAAATGTCGCGAAGCGATGCATAGAAGAGTATAAAAAAGGTAACGAGGTAGTAGTAGTTCTGTCTGCCATGGGAAAAAAGACAGATGAATTGATTGCGCAAGCAAGAGACATCAATCCAAATCCACAGAAGCGGGAATTAGATATGCTATTAACAGTAGGAGAGCAAACATCGGTAGCTCTTATGGCGATGGCGATAGATTCCCTCGGTGTTCCTGCAGTATCTCTTAATGCATTTCAAGTAGCAATGCATACGACCTCAGCTTACGGAAATGCCCGCCTAAAACGTATTGATACAGAGCGAATCCGCAACGAACTTGATGCAAAGCGTATTGTAATCGTTACCGGATTTCAAGGAATCGATAAGCAAGATAACTATGCAACTCTAGGACGTGGAGGTTCGGATACGACAGCAGTGGCTCTTGCAGCTGCATTAAAGGCAGATTCCTGTGAAATCTATACAGATGTAGATGGCGTTTACACTGCCGATCCAAGGTTTGTTAAGAATGCTAGAAAGCTTAATGAAATTACTTATGATGAGATGCTTGATTTAGCGTCTCTTGGTGCTGGTGTACTTCATAATAGATCCGTTGAAATGGCTAAAAAATATGGGGTACAGCTCGTAGTGCGTTCCAGTTTGAATATGTCGGAAGGTACCGTTGTTAAGGAGGAGACAAGAATGGAAGAAATGTTAGTAAGTGGCGTAGCAGGAGATAAAAATACAGCCCGAATCTCGGTTATTGGTTTACAAGATAATCCGGGAGTGACATTTAAGCTCTTTCAACATTTGGCAAATCATAATATCAATGTTGATATTATCTTACAGTCAGTGGCTCGTGAAGGAACCAAAGATGTAAGCTTTACAGTAGCGGAAGATGTAGTAGAGGATGCATTAGAGGTTATTAAGCGCCATAAGAATACGAGTCTTGCATGTGATTACATTGAAGTTGAGACAGCAGTAGCTAAAGTTTCTGTCGTTGGTGCTGGAATGATGAGTAATCCAGGAGTAGCTGCAAAGATGTTTGAAGCACTTTATGATATTGGTGTTACAATAAAGATGATTGCAACTTCTGAAATACGTATAACAGTGTTAATTGATGAAGCTTATACAGAACAGGCAATTAAAGCAGTTCATGATAAATTTATGTTAGGTGAAGCTTAAATAGGAATAGGAAGCATCGTAAGTATTAGAAAGTGATACTTATGGTGCTTTTTTAATGTCTTAAGGATCGTCTTCTGAACTATCCGGTTAGAATGAAAATTTCATTTCCTATATGAATATCAAAAGAGACTCAAATAATGGGGATAAATAATTCAAAAAGTTGTAAAAGATGTATAATAAAAATGTTATGAAATCAATAAGGGAAGGAACGGAATAAATGAGTAATTATAAAAATCATCAACCTGATGCCAAATTGGTTACCTAATACAAGTGAAATTTTTGTTTTACCTCATTCTTCTTCAAATATAAGTTTGACAACATATGGAGATATATATATTATGATATAGAATATAGCGATTCAATTCCAAGTATTGAATTATGGATTGCCTCCATAATGATCTTAGAGGAAAGAAGACTCAATAAACTAAAATATGATAGAAAAATTTATTATTAGTGCATTGAAAGAGATAAATAAGGGGGACAGTATGCCGCTACTCGAGATGAATGAAGTTTGTACAATAGAAGGTAATCGATATTCTCTACCTAGATTAAATCTACGATTAGGTGAAAAGGATTTTGTTGTAATAAAGACAACGAATGACTATTTAGATTGTTTAATTCGCTTAATGGAGGGGAAGTTAGATCACTTAGAGGGGAAAGTTGAAGTCTCAGATAAAAAAATATATGTATTATGTAATGAAGATGGAATCTATAAGAGGGACAATATAGCTTCCTATTTAAATTTTTTTAATAAAATAAGCAGTAAGCCGTTAAGCAATTATCAACTTGATGGATTATTACATGTTGCGGGGTTGTTAGAGAGTAAGAAAAAGAAAACAGGATCTTTGAATATATTGGAGAGACAGTGTTTACATCTCATAAGAGTCGTTTCTTTAAATCCAGGGGTTATTGTTTTAAATAATCCTCTACAAATCTTAAGTCCAAATGAAACCTTAATCTATCGAGAATTATTGCAATATATCATAAGGGAGTATGAAGTAGCCATTCTTTTATTAACCAATAACTTAGAGGATGCCTTGAATCTTAATGTATTTACCTATTTATATGACCAGATTGGCTTAAGACCATTTGATAATGGAGAGATGGTTGAGATAGATAAAAAAGAAGTGAGTAGTAAAGAAGAGAGAAGAGAAGCTAATAAAACAGATTATGAAAGGGAAAACGATACAAAAATAGAGAATGATACTAAAACAGAAAATGATACTAAAACAGAAAATGGTACAAATCATGAAAATAATGCAAAAACAGAAAATAATGAAAAAACTGATGCGAAACAACCTGTAAAGGAAGTTACAAAAATTGAACGTACAATTATAGTTCCTCCAATTATGAAAATATCCTGTCGTTATGAAGATAAGCTACTTTTATTTAGCCCGAATGAAATTGACTATGCAGAAAGCGTAGAAGGAGAAACTTATGTGAACGTGAATGGTAAGGCATTTCAAGCTACCTTAACTCTTACTCAATTAGAAGAAAGACTTCGGGATTATGGTTTCTTTCGATGCCATCGTTCCTACATAATTAATATACAAAAAATTAGAGAGATTATAAGTTATTCTAGAGGAAGCTATGTACTCAAATTAAGTAATTATGAAAATAGCCAAATACCTTTATCAAGACAAAAGCTTGAAGAAATAAAAGAATTATTACATATTTAAGCGTATTTCACCACCTGGATAGCACAATTCACCACCTTGAATGCACCATTAGCCTGAAATTAATCACATTTGGGCTGGAATTTATCACAAAGTACTATTGATTCCTTATAATATGGTTAGTTAAATCAAAGGAGGGAAACGAATATGTATGCAATTGAGATGGAACATATCTCAAAAGACTTTGCTGAGAAAAAAGTCTTAAAGGATTTGAATATCAAAGTAGAGCAAGGAGAAGTCTTTGGATTACTTGGGCCGTCAGGCGCCGGGAAAACAACTATGATAAAGATTATGACCGGACAGCTTAAAAGGACCAAGGGGAATTCTAGAATATTAGGGGAAGAGTCATTAAAACTTAGTGATAAGATATACTCGCAAATTGGAGTTGTATCGGATAATAGTGGCGTATATGAAAGAATGAACTGCTATGAAAATTTAGAGTTTTTTGCTAGACTAAACCAAGTTCCGAAAGTAAGAATTCATGAAGTATTATCAGCAGTAGGTTTAGAGAAGGAGAAGAAAACGAAAGCAAAGAAATTATCAAAAGGTATGAGCCAGCGTTTGAATTTAGCAAGAGCGGTACTTCATAACCCTAAGATATTGTTTCTTGATGAACCAACCAGCGGATTAGATCCGGCAACAGCAACGATGATACATAGGCTACTATTATCGTTAAAAGACCAAGGTATAACTATATTCTTAACAACTCATAACATGGAGGAGGCTACGAAACTTTGTAACCATGTTGCTTTATTAAATGAGGGAACTATTGTTGAATTTGGGGAACCAAAAGAACTCTGCCGTAAATATAACAAAGAAAATAAAATTACTATAACAACAAAGGATCGAACGGAAATTACGCTCTCTAATCATCCTTCCGATGCAGAAAAGATTGCTGATTTACTACGTGAAGGAATGGTGGAATCCATCCATTCTTCAGAACCAAACTTAGAAACCGTGTTTTTAACGCTAACAGGAAGGGGGCTGTTATAATGTCATTTCTCAGAATAAAAACCGTATATGGAAAACAGCTCAGGGATTTAACAAAAAATCCAACATTACTGCTTGGTTTTTTAGTACTACCACTTTTGGGTTTCTTTTTTTCAAAGATGGATATACCTTCCGAAGAGATTCGTATGATGACGAGGCTCTATATTCCTATGTATGTTGCCATGTGCGGTCTTATGGGAACAGGAACTACTATGGCGGAAGAGAAAGAAAAGAATACTTTACGAGTGCTTATGATGTCAAATGTAAAGCCTGCAGAGTATATGGCTAGTATCTGTCTTTTTGTATTAACGATTGAATCTTTTGGAGTTGCATATTTTATATACTTAGGTGGGTTTCATGGAATTGAAATTTTAAGAGCCATAATCGTGATACTACTTGGAAGTCTATGTACAATGGTGTTAGGTTCCACCATTGGCTTAATTGCGAAATCGCAAATGAATGCCAACTCCTATCTTACTCCGGTGATGATGGTTGTTGGAATACTTCCTGCGCTAGCTGGTTTAAATCGTGATTTATATCCAATTGCAAAATATGTCTATAGTACTCAAATGAGTGAAGCGATGACCAATATATCGAAACCGCTATCTTTAGAAACAATTATTATTATGCTAGCAAATATGGCTCTTTGCGTGGCAATCTTTGTTCGAGTTTATAAAAAGAATCGACTTGATGACTAAGAGAAGATCCTAGGAAATTTAAGAAAGTTATATAAATTGCAGTTCAGCCTCCAGCCAAACTGTAATGAAAATCCGTCCAAAAGCAAGCAAGACCCTTGACAAATCATAGGAATTCATTATATGATTAAGTGGTTTTGTAAAAATTGTTCGAAAATTACAATTAAAATAGAATTCTGTAATATTGGATGGAGGACTAGCTGTGATAAATCATGCTAAGGAAATAAAGAAGAGAAGAACGTTTGCAATCATTTCTCACCCGGATGCTGGTAAAACGACGTTAACAGAAAAATTACTTCTATACGGAGGTGCCATTAATCTGGCGGGGTCTGTTAAGGGTAAGAAAACAGCAAAACACGCGGTGTCTGACTGGATGGAAATCGAGAAGGAGCGTGGTATTTCCGTTACCTCCTCTGTAATGCAGTTTAATTATGGTGATTATTGTATTAATATTCTTGATACACCAGGACATCAGGATTTCTCGGAAGATACGTATCGAACCTTAATGGCAGCAGACTCTGCTGTCATGGTAATTGATGCTTCTAAGGGTGTTGAGAACCAGACTAAAAAATTATTTAAGGTATGTGTCATGAGACACATTCCTATCTTTACTTTTATTAATAAAATGGACCGAGAAGCTAGAGATACATTTGAATTATTAGATGAGATCGAGACAGTTCTTGGAATTAAAACTTGCCCTGTAAATTGGCCAATTGGTTCTGGAAAAGAATTTAAGGGTGTTTATGACAGAAGTACTCAGACGATTAGTAAATTCATCGCAGCTAATAATGGTATGAAGGAAGTTGAGACGGTTGAGGCTACTATCGGAGATTCTAGTCTTGATGATTTAATAGGAAAAGACCGTCATGATATTCTTTCAGAAGAGATTGAATTATTAGATGGCGCAAGTGCAGAGTTTGATCAAGAATTAGTGAATAATGGTGAATTATCCCCTGTATTTTTTGGGTCAGCATTAACTAATTTTGGTGTAGAAACATTTTTAAAGCACTTTTTATCAATGACTTCATCTCCACTTCCTAGACATTCTAATCTAGGTGAAGTAGATCCATTAACGAATGATTTCTCAGCATTTGTATTTAAAATTCAGGCAAATATGAATAAAGCCCATCGTGATCGTATTGCATTTATGAGAATTTGTTCCGGTAAATTTGATGCTGATGAAGAAGTTTATCATGTGCAAGGTGGTAAAAAGCTAAGACTTTCACAACCACAGCAGTTAATGGCTCAAGAGAGAAAAATCTTAGAGGAAGCATATGCAGGTGATATCATAGGTGTATTCGACCCTGGTATCTTCTCTATTGGTGATACCTTATGTATGCCTGGACAGAAGTATGAATATGAAGGAATACCAACCTTTGCACCAGAGCATTTTGCGAAAATTCGTCAGGTTGATACGATGAAGAGAAAGCAATTTATTAAAGGTATCACACAGATTGCACAAGAAGGTGCAATTCAGATATTCCAAGAGTTTAATACTGGTATGGAAGAAATCATTGTTGGTGTTGTTGGTGTTCTTCAGTTTGATGTTTTAAAATTCCGTCTTGAATCGGAGTACGGTGTTGAAATTCGTATGGAACAGCTTCCATATGAGTACATCCGCTGGGTAGAAAGCAAAGACATTGAAGTATCTAGCTTAAGTGTTACTTCGGATACAAAGCGTATCAAAAATATGAAGGGAAATCCTCTTCTCCTCTTTGTTCACGCTTGGAGTATCAATACGGTACTTGATCGAAACAAAGGTTTAGTACTTTCTGAGTTTGGCCATGAATAATAAAATGAAATAAAAAAAAGAGCTCCAACTTTTGTATTATGATTTTATTACAAAATCAAATGTATGAGGTTGGGGCTCTTTTCTTTGAATAATGGACAATAATTACTTTTAAATTTTCTTAATTCCTCTTAATCAATCTTAATTCTTCTTTATCCATCATTATCCATCAGTATAAAACCATACTATCCGCCTAAATCATACCCAACCCATCTTACAAAATGGTTCTAAGGATTCCTTATCTAATGATTCTTTGGAACTATTATTAAGTAATATCGTCTAATGATTAGAAACGAGAAAACAGTAATGGAGGAAATACGTATGAAGAAAAAGGGCATCTTGGGAATTTCGGTTGTTTGCTTACTATGCCTTTTGATAGGGTTATCCGTGTTTATAAAAAAGGGAAATGTCAAAAAGGAAGAACCACTAGTAGCAAGTGAAGTTGGTGAAAACGGAATATTTTCTGCAGGAGATTATTATATTTTGGCGATGGATAAATATGAAGAAAAATACTCTCATTTGATGAGTAAGAAACTAAATGAAATCTCAAGTTTATATTTAAATGATACTATGAAAAAATTCTATTCTATTGTACCAGAAAAAAGTTATTTTGTAGAAAATGATATCTATCCAAAAGAAAACTATGATTCCATGCTATCCATTCTTAAAGAAGAAGTAAAAGGTATGGAGTATATTGATTTATTTGATACATTAAATATCTCTGATTATTATAAGACAGATTTGCATTGGAAACAGGAAAAATTATTCCCTGTAGTTAATAAGCTCGGAAAAGCCATGGGCTTTAAGATTAATACTAAGAATTTTAAAGAAAATATAGTCGAAGATTATTATGGAGTTTATAAGGAGTATGGAATTGAAGCAAAACCAGAGACTTTAACCTATTTGACGAATGATTATACCCAAAATGCTTTAGTTACTGTTTATGAAGTTGCGGAGCAAAACGGTGTTTATTTTACGGATGCTTTCAATACAGATGTATGGTATAACGTGTTTTTGTCTGGACCTAATCCTTTGGTAACAATAGAAAATCCTGCAGTAACAAATGGAAAAGAACTTATTATCTTTGGGGATTCTTTTTCAAGTAGTCTTACACCATTACTTTTGGAAGCATATGAGAAGATTACATTAATCGATCTTCGATTTGTTGCTACACAGTATTTAGGTGAAGTTGTAGATTTTACTAATCAGGACATTTTATTTTTATATAATGCACAGATTGTAAATCGTTGTGCTATGTTACGTTAAAAGCGGTAACAAAGAGAGAAACAGTAGAAACTTACATTGTGACACGATTATTGAAACGAAAAGCATGTTTCAATAATCGAATTTACGGTGCAAAAAAACGCACCTTTTTATAAGAAGTTGCTTCGCAGCTTCTTATAAGTTATACTATAGAATAGATTTGCGGGGGCGGCTTCGTAAAAATATTTTATAGGGGGAAGGCAGGATGCAGACCGAGAATGGCTTTGAGATAGAAGATCTCGTGAGAACCTACGGTAACGATGTACTTCGAACTGCATATATGTATGTAAAAGATCTTCACATAGCAGAGGATATCTTTCAAGATGTATTTATCAAGGTTAATAATCATCTACATACATTTCAGGGGAATAGTAGTATTAAAACTTGGATTTTAAGAATTACAATCAATACCTGCAAAGATTATATAAAGAGTGCATACCATCGAAAAATGGTTCCGATGGAGGAATTTTTAGAAGATTCCATTGTATCGGAGAGTGATTTTGATGCAGTGGAGCGAGAAGAAACCATACATACCGTAAAGGAAGCTGTAATGTCCTTACCGGAACACTACCGTTCGGTTATCCTTTGTGTGTACTATGATGAACTTAGTATGGAGGAAACTGCAAAAGCACTAGACTTGCCAGTTGGGACTGTAAAAAGTCGATTGGCACGAGCAAAAGAAAAATTAAAAGAACTTATGGAAGGGAGGATATAGTATGAAAAAGAATATAGAAAAAGAAAACAATACTATGATTCAATCTGATTTGATGTCAGACCCTTTCTTTGATTCGTTAAAAAAACAATTAGACGAATCATTAGACCTAGAGAATATTATGGTGAGTGAGGATTTAATCCAGTCCACCTTAAGGGCTATCGAAATAAAGAAAGAGACTGCGTTTCATGAGGATGATAGCGTAACTACAAAGGAAAAAGCAACACTACCGTCAGAGGAAAAAGAGATAATTTCCATTGAGAAACAAAGAGAAGGAAAAAGAGAAGGAAAAAGAGAAGCAAAAAAAGAAGTAAAAAGAGAGAACCAAAGTAAGAACAAGAGAAAAATCATAAAGTATATTGGTACATGGGGTTCCGTAGTTGCAGCAAGTATCCTAATTTTTTATTTGGGAGGACAGGGTTTGTTATCTCAACTTATGGAAGGTAAATCAACATCCATGGAAGATACTAACTTAGGTTCATCAGAATCAGGCAGTGAGGTACGTTTAGGATCTTTGGATAAAGAAGGTTCAAATACCTCCTTTGACACTGTGACACCTATCGAGAGAGATGTTACAACAGGGAGTGAAGAACAAGAGCTTCAAATTGAACTTAAGAAAAATTACGAGCTAGATTCTAATGATAAAGGCCTAGAGGATGAAAAGGTATCTGTAACGAGTCAGGACAGTTTGAGTGATAAAACTGATACAACAATGGAGCCTCAGGCGAATGGATATAATTTGAATCCAGATGGAGGATCAAGAAAAGCTTTTGATTATGCCATGGAAGACATTAACTTATTAAACGACGTCAATACTGTGAAAGTTAATTTGGATAGTAGCGATGAGGAAAAGATTAAAGATATTATGCTCCTTATGCCTTCGAAACATTTGCATCTAACAACAGAAGATCCTGCCCAGAAGATAAAGTATATAATTTCTATCCCATTGACAGAAGAAGATGAGATTGTATATTTCATAAATGATACGGAAGTTCTTATAAAAACCTATGGGAATGAGGGAATAGTAACGTCTACCTCTTATGAGGTCGATCAGGACTATGACTTGATTCAAGACATCGAAAATATATTACAGTAATGATTTAATAAATACAAAGAAGTAAAAAAGGACTATAACGGTTAAGACAAGAAAATTGATCTCATCGTTATAGTCCTTTTCTTATGTTATGAGAGACTATTACCCTCATGTTAGTCCATTATTCAGCTCTGTAGTCTTTTCCTCAGAAGATTATTCTGTTTCATAGGATGATTCTTCGGCTAAAGATTCTGTAGGTTCACTTGTAATGTTGATGGAAACATATTCGCGACTATCATTTGAACTAGAAGAATCTGTCATGTCAAAATCATCTAGGTCATCCTCTAAATCATCAAAATCATCTGGTGTTTCTTTACAGATATATTTTTTGCAAAAATAATATGCACCACATGCAAGAGCACCAATGGATACTACACCTGCAACGAATTTAAAGAATTTTTTCATGGTAGAACTCCTTTCATTTACAAATATCAGTATCTGTCAATTTATATAGTATTTATTCATTATAATTCGGATTTATGAAAAAAGAAAGTAAAAGTTCTATAAATAATAAATTATTCCATTCATGGATGTTTTTTATAATTTGACTTAATAATAATTACTAAAAAAATCGATATTATTATACAAATTATAGTCTATATAAACAAAAATTCACAAGTTTAAACATTGACTATATATGGAAACAAAGGTAAGCTTAAGGAAGAGAATCATTCGCTATAATTTAGTGGGAGAGTTTCGTTATATACAAACGAAAAGGAGCATGGAGGTCAATGAAAAAAATGAAATCTAATAAACATTTTTTTAATTTTAACAGCATTCGTATTAAAGTGTTAGGATCTTATCTATTGTTACTTGGATTAGTTATAACGGTTGGAGTATTATCGTATTGGAATGCATCAAATACCATTATAAAAAACTACAAAAACTCAACAAAGCAGTCCCTAGACCTGCTAAGAGAGCACATTGAGTATGGCTTTGATTCAGTAAAGACAACAGCTGTGGAGTACTTAATGAATCCAGACTTAAACCAATACTTAAGTGGTGGCTATGAATCGGATAATGTTAGGCAAAGTAAATTTTATAATAGTATGAAAACAGAGATATTGACAAAGGCATCTGCAAATCATTTTATCAGTAATATTTACTTCTTTAGTGATACCGTAAATCCTTTATCTACGAATAGAAAATTACCTCTAGGTATGTATTCTTCTTATAAAAACAGTGAACAGGGAAAAACTGTTTTAGAAAGTAGTAATACATATCAATGGGTAAAGGGGACCTCTGTAATTGATGAATCTCTTAAAATAAATAAAGAATCTTATGCGATACGATTGGTAAAAGCGTTTAAAGAAATGGATGCTTTCTTAGCAATTGATATTAAAACGGATGCAATCTTAAATATCATCAATAAAGTTGATGTTGGGGAAAAGGGTTATCTGAGCTTTATCTCCTCAGATGGTATGGAACTTCATCAAGATGGTGATTGGGAAACATTAATAATAGATACTAATTTTTATAACATGGCAAGAGAAGGAGAGATTTTAGAAGGAGAGTTTAAGGAAGTATCTTTTCTTAATAATGACTATATCTTTTTATACGAAATGGTTGGTGATACAAACACTATGGTGTGTACACTGATTCCGAATAGTGAGCTAGTTAGCCAAGCAACAAGTATTAAATATGTTGCTATGAGTGCTATGCTTGTGGCAAGTGTTTTAGTCGTTCTGATTGGAGGTAGCATTTATCATCGGATTAGTGGCTCAATGAAGTACATGATAACAAATATGAGATTAATTGCGGGGGGGCAGATTAATACAAGATTTCAAAGAAAACATAAGGATGAATTTATGGAGCTATCTGGTCATCTAAATAGTATGATGGATGGTATTCATAACCTTTTATTAGAAGTGAAATCCGTGAGTAATCAAGTCTTAACGATGTCTGTAAAAGTTTCAAAGTCTTCCGAGATATTTGCAGAATCATCAAATCAGATTTCTTGTGCTATGAATGATATCGAGGAGGGATTATCGAGTCAGGCAACGGATTCGATATCTTGTATGAATAAGTTAGATGATTTGGCATCTCAGATCGGCTTAGTCGATGATGGAACGAGGAAAATGCAAGATATTGCGGGTAAAACCAAGGAGTCCATACACGAAAGTCTAAGTCAAATGGAAGATTTAAGAGAAAAGGCGACCAAAACAAATCATATTACGCAGACTGTTATTGAATCGATAAAAGAATTACATATTCAATCTAGTGCAATTGGGCAGATTATTAAGACAATCAATGAGATTGCAGATGAAACAACGCTTCTTTCTTTAAATGCTTCCATAGAGGCAGCGAGAGCAGGGGATGCAGGGCGTGGTTTTCTGGTAGTAGCAGAAGAGATTAAAAAGTTAGCAGCACAATCCATTGCAGCTACCGATGAAGTTAGAGTAATCGTTGATAAAATTAACAAAAAAACAATTTCCGCAGTAACAAGTGCAGAACTTGCTGGTGAGACGATAACCTCGCAGGAGCAGGCAGTTCGTAATGCAAAAGGTGCATTTGATGAACTAAAATTGGAAGTTGAGAATTTAATGATTACAATACATAATATATTTGATCAAGTGAACAGGATGCAAAATAGAAAACAAGAATCTTTGACTGATATGGAGAATATATCAGCGGTGATTGAAGAGATCGTTTCTTCTGCTACATCGGTAGGAGAAAAGACCTTAAGTCAGTCAGAAACTGCAAATGGCTTATATAATACTTCAGAAGAGATGGTTCGACAGGCAAACAAGTTAATGAAGACGTTAGAACAGTTTGAAATTGAAGAAAAGAAGATATAGAGTATATGCATTTGCCCAATATGTAATAGTTTCAGTTGCAAAAGCATAGGTTTAGGAGTTAAGATACATAAGATATAAATATTACATAGACTAGAAATTTGTTATTACAAAAAGGCATAAAAAAGCCAGAAAGAGGTTAATCGTATGAAAGTAATACTGGTAAACGGAAGCCCGCATGAAAAGGGATGCACTTATACGGCACTTACGGAAGTATCGAAAACGCTAATAGAAGAAGGAATAGATACTGAAATTTTTTGGTTAGGTACGAAACCAATTGCTGGATGCATTGCTTGTCAAAGCTGTGCCAAAACAGGAGATTGTGTATTCCATGATAAAGTAAACGAGTTTCTTGATTTAGCAGAAGGAGCAGATGGATTTATCTTTGGCTCACCGGTTCATTATGCCGCTGCAAGTGGTGCAATTACTTCTTTTATGGATCGTGTTTTCTACTGTGATTCTTTAGGCAAAGGAAATACAACATTCTATATGAAGCCTGCAGCAGCAGTAATCTCAGCAAGAAGAGCAGGAACTACAGCGACATTTGATCAGCTCATAAAATACTTTACGATTAAAGAGATGCCTGTAGTCTCCTCAAGGTATTGGAATATGGTTCATGGTGTAAAACCGGAGGATGTATTGAAGGATGAAGAGGGTCTATATACAATGCGAGTTCTAGCTAGAAATATGGCTTATCTCTTAAAATGTAAAGAAGCTGGTAGGAAGGCTGGGGTAGAGCTACCAATTCGTGAGAAGGCGGTATTTACTAATTTTATTAGAGAATAGTATTTAGGTTAAGCGGAACGTGGTTGTCTTTTGATAAAGAGGTTACTACGTTCCTTTTGGTTGTCTATAGAAACTACAATTTGGGTATACAATATTATAGGCTACAACGTAGCATACTATAATATTGTATGTTATAATAGTCCTATTCGATTAAGGAAGCGGAATAAAGAAATAGGAGGAGAGTTATGACAAATTTATTAGTAAAGCTATTCGTGAAAAATAGTGAAGATATTCATGAACAAAAAGTACGTACTTCCTATGGAATACTTGCTAGTATTGTCGGAGTTATCTGCAATCTAATTCTGTTTTTATGTAAGTTTACCATCGGACTTTTTATTAATAGTATTTCCGTTACAGCAGATGCTTTTAATAACCTTTCAGACTCAGCATCATCCCTAATTAGTTTGGTGGGAGTAAAACTGGCTAGCAGACCAGCGGATAAAGAGCATCCGTTTGGGCATGGAAGATATGAATATATTTCCGCTCTTATTGTAGCATTCTTTGTATTACAGGTCGGTGTTACATGCTTTAAAAGCTCTGTGAAAAAGATATTGCATCCGGAAAGCACGAAATTTGCCATGATTTCTATTGTTATATTGATGTTATCAATTTTCTTAAAAGCTTGGTTAGCTTTTTTTAATCGAAAGCTTGGAAATCGAATTAATTCTACCGTAATGAAGGCAACAGCAGCAGATGCCCTAGGTGATGTGCTAATTACCTCTGCGACAGTACTTTCTTTATTCATTGGTCATTTTACAGGCTTAAGGGTTGATGGATATATGGGTGTAGCTGTTTCTATATTCGTTCTGATTTCAGGATTTAATATAGCAAAAGATACTCTGGAACCATTGATTGGGCAAGCAATAAATCCAAAATTATATAAGAAGATAGTGAAAAAGGTAATGGAATATCCCTATATTATTGGCACACATGACTTGGTTACACATAATTATGGACCGACTCATACGATGGCAACGATACACTGCGAAGTACCAAATGATATTTCAATGGAAGACGCCCATGAGGTAATTGATAGAATTGAACGGGATATGCTAAGAGATGAAAACATCTTTTTAGTGATTCATATGGATCCGGTTGAGGTCAATAATGAAAAAGTAAAGGAAATTCGGGCTAAGGTAACGAAAAAGGTCAAAGAATTAGATATGAATGCATCGATTCATGATTTTCGAGTGGTCAATGGAGAAAATCAAATTAATCTAATTTTTGATTTAGTATTACCACATCATTATAAGCCAAATGAGGAAGAGGAATTTTTGTTTGATTTACAGGAACGCATTAAAGAACTCGATGAACGCTATCAATGTGTGATTACATTAGAGAATAGCTATATAGCAGAAGATTAATTTCCATAAGCCAATAAAAGTTAACGAAACAAGATGTCTGTTAGGTTTTTAATAAAACATGCTATTAAAGTTATAATATTATGAAAAAAAATTTCAACAAACGTATTACTAACATATATCATAAAGAGTATCTATAAAGAGCATTATCAAGAGACATAACTAAAAAAGTTGTCTCTTGATTAGGTGGTCTTTATCTTTACGAAAGATCGTAAGATACAAGAAGTAATCATTTCCAAATGATGATGGTAAATATGGGAAAATACAGTGGTATAAATTGGTATAAAAAATAAAAAATTAGGACTTGCAAATTATATGTCTATGGGTTATAATATCATTCGTGGCTGACAATTACTAAGTCATGGAAAATAAAATATTGGGCTATCGCCAAACGGTAAGGCACTGGATTCTGATTCCAGCATCTCAAGGTTCGAATCCTTGTAGCCCAGCTTTAATCACCTTGAAAGATTACTTTCAAGGTTTTTTCATTTTTCACTTGCTTTTTCTTTGTTTCAAGCTATAATTAAAGTACATTTGAAAATTATTTTTGTTATTTTTGATTATTCTTGTCATTTTTTGAAAAAAATTTTCAAAATTGTAGATTTGGAGGTTAAATATGAAAGTAATTCATGCAACAAGTTACAGCGACTTGAGTAGAAAGGCCGCAAATATTATATCAGCTCAGGTAATCTTAAAACCAAATAGTGTATTAGGGCTTGCTACTGGATCTACACCAATCGGTACATACAAACAATTAATCGAGTGGTATAACAAAGGAGATATCGATTTCTCAAGTACTATTTCCGTTAATTTAGATGAATATATTGGATTAGAACCAACGAGTGAACAAAGTTATCGCTATTTTATGAATGAAAATTTATTCCGTCATATTAACATTCCACAAGAAAATACAAATGTTCCAAGTGGATTGGCAGAAGATATGGAAGCAGAGTGTTTGAATTATGATGCTTTAATTACAGATCTTGGCGGTATTGATTTACAGTTACTAGGTATTGGACACAATGGCCACATTGGATTTAATGAGCCTGACGATGCATTCGAAAAGACGACCCATATTGTATCTTTAGGTGAGTCAACAATTAAGGCTAACGCAAGATTCTTTGAAGACATTAATGAAGTACCAACTAAGGCGATTACAATGGGAATAAAGTCCATTATGCAAGCCAAAAAGGTTCTTTTAATTGCCAATGGACCAGATAAAAAAGACATCATTGAAAAAGCATTATATGGACCGGTAACTCCAAGTGTACCAGCATCTATTCTTCAGCTACATCCGGATTTAACTGTTATCTGTTGTTTTGAATAGAAAGAAGGTGGCCTATGATATTTCGACATGGTGAAGTTTTTATTAATGGAAAGTTTGAACGAAAAGATATTCTTGTAGAAGATGGTTTTGTAAAAGAAATATCAGACACAATCACAGGAAATGAAAATGAAGTAGACTGCACTGGACTACGCATTGTACCTGGATTCTTTGATATTCATACACATGGTTGTTTATCTTATGATTTTTCTAAATCAAATCCAGCAGAAATCAAAGAGATGTGTGAGTATTATGCAAAGCATGGTGTAACCTCAATACTTGCTACAACTATGACAAATGAGGAAAATCAGTATCACCGGGCAATGGTTTATATAAAAGAGGTCATGGATGGTCAAAAAGAGCACTCAGATACGAAAGAAGCTTCCATTGAAGGAATTAATATGGAAGGACCTTTCTTTGGCATAGAAAAGAAGGGGGCTCATGATCCTCAGTACTTAAGAAGAATTTCTCAGGACTTATTTGATGAATATAATGAATTGTCAGGAAATGCAATTCGTTTGGTAGATATTGATCCAACCTTAGATGGAGCTTTGGAATTTATTCAAAGAAACAAAGAGTTCTTTACGATATCGTTAGCGCATACAATGAGTACCTTTGATCAAGCAGAAGCTGCAGCGAAAGCGGGTGCAACTCATGTGACTCATTTATTTAATGCAATGAGACCGTTGTTACATCGCGAACCAGGTCTAGTAGGTGCAGTAAGTGAGTTTGGCTTAAATGCAGAAATTATCTGTGATGGAATTCATATTCATCCAGCAGTAGTAAAACTGATGTTTAAAGCAGTACCAGAACAAATGATTTTAATCTCAGACTCAATTAATCCAACTGGTTTACCAGATGGAGAATATGTTGCAGGAGGATTACCAATCACAGTAAAGGATCATAAAGCATTCTTAAAAGATGGCACTCTTGCTGGTTCTACCATAACACTATTTGATGCAGTGAAGAATGCAGTATCATTTGGCATTCCTATTGAGGAAGCAATTCTAAGCGCTAGTTACTATCCTGCAAAATCTCTTCATTTAGAAGATACAGTGGGAAGTATTGGTGTGGGAAGAAAAGCAGATTTACTACTTGTAGATGGTGATTTTAATTTAAAACAAGTTTATGTAAGAGGAAATGAGATTTAATTTTATAACTTATATAGAAATTAATATACGAAATAAAAGAGGAGCCCATATTTGAATGGAGCTCCTCTTTTGCGTGCACCTAGCGTGGGCGCAATCTAGCGGACGAATGTATCAATCATGCCAATTTTTTAAATTTTATAAGTTCCTGAATATTGTTGGGATTGTATCTAATTATTCGGCAATTTCAATACATTTACGATGTTTGTTAAGATAAAATAGCTAATGTAATAGAAAAAAAATCTTCAAATTCACGAAAAAAATATAGTGGATAGGAATGAAAAAAGATCTGTGATATGATTAAGTTGAAATGTTATAACATTACAACAAAAGGAGAGGAAGACAATGGAGCTTAAAAGAAAATGGAAAATATATTTAATGCATCATTCTCACACAGATATTGGATATACTGAGAGGCAAGATAAAATTGCAACGTATCATGTGGATTTTATGAAACAAGCTATTGACATACTACATGAAATTCATGAATCCAATAGTGAAGAATATAAAGGATTTGTGTGGCAATGTGAAAATCATTGGCAGGTTGAAAATTTCTATCAGTGTGCATCAGAGCAATACATACGGGATTTTGAGAACTATGTAAAATCAGGCGAAATAGGGTTATCAGGTAACTATTTAAATATGACAGAATTAGTTGGTGAGGAGGTACTAAACTCTAGAATAGCAAAGGCAAAGAAATATGGGGAAGAACGAAACATCCCAATCAGCAGTGGAATGAGTGCAGATATTAACGGGTATGCATGGGGATATGTAGATGCCCTTTACGAAAATGGTATTAAGAACCTTTACTCCTGCTTACATCCTCACCATGGAATGTTCCCACTGTATAAAAAAATGATTCCTTTTTTCTGGGAAAGCCCAAAAGGAAATAAGATTTTAATTTGGAGTGGTGAACATTATAATTTTGGAAACGAACTTCAATTTGCGCCAAATGCTGGTAGTACATATATGCTCAATGATGAAATAGGGAAGCAAATAAGGGAGCGTTCTGTATATAATACAAGTCAAGAAAAAACGGAAGAAGAAGAGCTTTCTATTTTAGAAATACGTTTGAAGCGTTATTTAGAAAATTTAGAGAAAGAAAACTATCCTTTTGATTTTGTGCCAGTTATGGTATCCGGTGCAATTACTGACAATTCACCTCCAAGCAAGGAGATTGCAAAAAGAGTGAATCTACTAAATCAAAAGTATGAGGGAAAAATAACATTTCAAATGGCAACTCTTGATACATTTTTTCAATGTGTAAGAGAATATGAGAAAGATATTCCTACTTATAAGGGAGACTGGAATGACTGGTGGGCAGATGGGGTTGGTTCCACTCCGGGTCCGGTTAAGATATATAAAAATGCCCAAAGAAAACTGAATTTATGCAAGAAACTGGATAAAGAAACCGATCTTGGAGATCTAGAATTAGTAGAAAAGGCATCAGAAAATCTAATGCTTTATGCAGAGCACACATGGGGTTATTCCTCTTCTATATCTGAGCCATGGGAAACATTAGTTGGAGAGCTTGAGATGAAAAAAACTGCTTACGCAATTAATGGAAATACCTATGCTTCAAAAAATCTAGACAAGATTTTGGCTAAGAAGGGCGAAGTATCCATTAAGAACTTCCGACCTCAGCATTTTAGAGTAATCAATCCACATGAGATACCTCTAAGAACAAAAGCAGTTATCTATGTGGAATTATGGGAGTACTTAGATGGAGTTTCTTTTGGGCTTGATGTGCCTTTTGAAGTAGTTGATTCAATAACAGGAAAGGTGCTACCATCCCAAGTGGTGCGAATCCCAAGAGCATTTGAAATAGAAGTCATGGTATCCTTAGAGGCAAAAGAAGAGAGAGAGCTTTCTATTCGCAGAATAAAGCCAAAAGAAATAACGATAAAAAATCATGCCCATATTGGTGCTGAAGGCATTGAAGATATTATCTTGTCCAATACATATGAAGAAAGCACTAGAAAAGTTGAAACGAACGATTTTATAATTCAATTTTCACTGAAGAAGGGAATTGAAAAAATTATTAACAAAGCTACCAATGAAAATATAGTAAGAGATATGGATATTGCACCTTTTTCCGGGATATACGAGATAACACCAATAAAAGGAGATTTTTGTGATACCAGAAGAAGAATGGGAAGAAATCGAAAAGCAGAGTCTACGAAGAGATACTATAGTTTCCTTACGGATATTGGAGTAGTAGAGAATGGAGAGGTATTTATTGCTCTTAGACTAGACTATCAACTAGAAGGTACCGGAACGTATTCCGTATTTTTAAAAATATATAAACAAATGCCTCAAATTGATGCTATGGTCCGTATTCATAAACATAGTATATGGGAACCAGAAAATCTTTATGTAGCACTTCCGTTTACAACCAATGAAAATGAATCAACTTATGTTGATAAAACAGGATGTATTATTCGTCCCGGTATTGACCAGTTACCTGGAAGCAATAAAGAATTTTACCTTATTCAAAATGGAATTGTGCTCCATGGTGAAAAGTCGAATGTTATTATTAGTATTAAAGATGCACCATTAATAACTTTTGGAGATTTAGAAAGTAAACCAATCGAATTATGTACCGGTGAAGATGTGGATTATAATAGAGAAACACCGTACTCTTGGATTATGAACAACTATTGGGAAACTAATTTTAAAGCGGATCTTGGAGGGTTCTATGAATTTGCTTACTCCATCCTTGTAACAGAAAATGAGACGCCAAAAGAATCTTTTATAAAATGTGAAGCTACCAACGAAGGTGTTTTAGGATTTTATATAGACAAGTAAGAGGATAAAAGATGAAATATTATGTTATGTTTGATGTGGGTGGAACACAGATTAAGGCTGGAATTCTGAATGAGAAGGGGGAATTATATAAAAATGAAATTTATTCCTACCCTTCAAGAGCAACAGAGCCCAAGGAAATCATCTTTTCAAATTTTAAAGAAATAATTATAGAGTTAGAAAAGACTATAGAAGATGAGGCGTATGTCATCTCAGGAATAGGAATGGCGTTTCCTGGACCTTTTGATTATGAAAAAGGGATAAGCAAAATAAGAGGATTGGATAAATATGATGCTATATATAACCTTAGGATAGAAGATGAAATTTGTAGTATTTATCCCAAGCTTAAAAATTGTCCATTTCGTTTTCTTCATGATGTGGAAGGGTTTGCCTTAGGGATTTGTAACGGACTATCCCTCTCTTCAGAAGTCAAATTAATGCACTTGTGTATAGGAACAGGTGCAGGTTCTGCTTTTACAAGAGGGAAAAAAGTTTTAAAACAAGCAGAGTATGGTATGCCTCAGAATGGATGGATTTATGATGCGCCATTTAAAGATGGAAGGATAGATGATTATATTTCCGTTAGAGGACTGGAGGCGCTGGCAGTTCAGCACTGTAAGAAGTCTATGGATGGGGCAGAGTTGTTTTTACTGGCGGAAAGTAATAACGAAGCAGCAAAAGAAGCCTTTCTGGAATTTGGGAAAAACATAGAAGATGCAATCCGTGAGTATCTTATAAAATTTCAGCCAGATGGATTAATTTTTGCTGGGCAAATCTCAAAAAGCTTTTCTTATTTCGGAAAAGCCTTAGAAGAGTATTGTAGAAAATTAAACATAAAAATATACTTAGAAGTTAACACATCAAAAAAGATTATAGAAGGACTATATACAGCATTTTAGGAAGGGTGACCGATATGTTGGATCGCAAAAGAGGAGCAGTGCCGCTATATCGTCAATTGGAAAAACGGATAAGGGAGCAAATTGAGGATGGGGAATATTTAAAAGGGGATATTTTTCTCACGGAGAAACAATTGCAGGAAATGTACGATGTTAGTCGTGTCACTGTAAGACAAGCCATTAGCAATTTAGTCAATGATGGATATTTAGATTGCCACCGTGGAATTGGTACAATTGTAGTTTTTAAAAAGATTGATGAAAACTTAAAACGTGTCATAAGTTTTTCAGAGGAAATGAAACAACAAGGTACAACGATGGAAACCAGTTATTGTGTATTCTCCGAAGAAAAAGCTAGCAAACTTGTCTCACTAAACCTAGGTATTAAAGAACAGGAAAAATGTTATAAATTAGTCCGGGTTCGATGTGTAAAGAATACCCCGATTGTATATTCCATAACCTATTTAAATGGAAATCGTGAATATCCTTTGCATAATGAATTGTATAAAAACTCCTTATATCAATTATTGAAAGAAGAGTATGGCGTTCAAATCGTAAAAGGACAGGATACTCTAGAAGCGGTAAGCGCAAGCAATGAAATCAGTGAAATGCTTCAAATTAAAGAAACTATGCCCGTGTTTAAACGAACCAGAAAAACCGTTGATAATCAAAATGAAATTATTGAATATACGATTTGCTACTATCCGGGAGATAAATATAAGTATTCCGTGGAGTTATAGCTAAATAATACAAGGAAGGATGTGTATAACATGTATCAAAAATACAATAATTATGACTTAAATCCTAAGAAAAAAATACTAGGTTATGACAGTTTTGCCTTTTCTGGATATGATAATATACGAAAGGAAATAAATAGTAGGATAGATGGGGAGGAAAGTAAAAAGCAAGTAATAGTATGTGATCTTTATCCAGGAGCTGATAAGGAAGAGATTTTAGCTGAAATTAAGAAGTGTGGTATAGTAAAAGTAATAGACACTGAGACTTGCATGTGGGAAAGGGATAAAATACTTAATATATTTAGAGACTCTATTACGGAGGATCGTGTTTTTGGTATCATGACCCACAAAAGTCTGACAGATTGTTTTAATCCAGATAGATTGGAGAAAGCAAAGGAAGAAGTAGTAAGCCACCAGGAAGGGATGTTACTCGTCATTGGTGTAGGTGCCTCTCTTATTACAAAAGGCGATTTATTGCTTTATTTTGATATGACAAGGTGGGAAATACAGCTTAGATATCGAAAAGGGATGTCCAATTGGCTCATAGCAAATGAAAAAGATGCTGTTTTAACAAAGTACAAGATGGGATTCTTTATTGAGTGGAGACTTGCTGATAAACATAAGAGACAACTGTTTGAAACGTTTGATTATGTGGTAGATACCACTATAAAGAATCATCCTGTTATGATAACTGGAAAAGCATTTTGTGAAGGGCTTAAGCAGCTAAGTAAGCAGCCTTTCCGTATGCAGCCATATTTTGATCCGGGTGTTTGGGGTGGACAATGGATGAAGGATGTTTTTGGTCTAGATCCAGCGATGGGAAATTATGCATGGAGCTTTGACGGAGTTCCAGAGGAAAATAGTATCAACCTTCAATATGGTTCCGTGGTCATTCAATTGCCATGTATGGATTTAACGCTATATCATCCACGCGAGGTATTGGGAGATAGAGTCCATGGAAGATTCGGGGCGGAATTTCCTATCCGCTTTGACTTATTGGACACTATGGGAGGAGGAAATTTATCTCTTCAAGTGCATCCATTGACGGATTACATACAAGAGAATTTTGGAATGCATTACACTCAGGATGAAAGTTATTATATTCTAGATGCGAAAGCAGGGGCTCATGCTTATCTTGGCGTAAAAGATAATGTAGATACTGAAGAAATGAAAAAAGATTTAGAGCGAGCGCAAGCAGGAGAAATAGTATTTGATGCAGATAAGTATGCCAATAAAATTCCTGTAGGAAAGCATGATCATCTATTAATTCCGGCAGGAACCGTTCACTGTTCTTGTGCAGATACTATGGTTTTAGAGATTAGTGCTACCCCTTATATATTTACGTTTAAGCTCTGGGACTGGGGTCGTGTTGGTCTGGATGGATTACCAAGACCTATCCATATTGAGCATGGTATGAAAAACATCCAGTGGGATCGAAATCTTAAATGGGTAGAAGAGAACTTAGTAAATCAAGAAGAAGTATGTATGCAAAGAGAAGGATTCTTGGACGAAAAAACGGGGTTACATAGAAGACAATCCATCGAAACACATCGTTATACTGTTACAGGAGAAGTTTCTTTGGAAATGAATGATAGTGTACAAGTTTTAAATCTAGTAGAGGGTTCTTTTGCAGTAATCGAAAGTATGAAGGAAGAATTTGAACCATTTACTGTCCACTATGCGGAGACATTCATTATACCAGCAGCAGTAGGAAGCTACAAAATAAAATCGGCACCTAATGAAACCATTTCTGTAATATGTGCTTGGATACGATAAAGCTATTTCAGAAATATGTCTTGGATACGATAAAGAACCAAAAAGGGGCTGTTGCAAAAAGAATTCTTTATACCAGATACTGTAGAGGGTATTTTTTTCTCCTACACGTTATGGTTTAAATATTGATTTTGCAACAGCTCCTTTTGTCTAATGTATCGGAGCAAAGCTCAGGTTATAAGCCTTTGTTTACTAAATTTAGCCGATACTCACTTAAGGATACCCCAAAGTGCTTCTTAAAAAGGGTATAAAAATAATTATTTTTTTCCAAGCCAACCTTATCAAGAATCTCTTCTAAGGATAAAGAGGAATGATTTAAATAATAAGCTAATTTTTCGATTCTTAAATCTTGTATGTATTGAGCGATTGATTTACCTTTAACACTTTTAAAGATATGGCCTATATAATTAGGGGATAGTCCTAATTTGTCAGCGATATAAATTAAGCAGATTTCGTAATTAGAGTACTCTTTTTCAATAATATCACAGATAGACTTAATAATATAATCTTTGCTTTGATATTCAGAATTATTCTTAGTATTAGTTACCTTTTGGCATAGGGATTCTATGGTATCATTCATTAACTTGTCAACGTCGACTACGACTTCTATATTCTGCAGTTCTACCATGAAATGTTTTACCATCAGGGTTGCGTACTCCTTAAGAGTGGGGTATTTCACCACAACCGAGGTGTAGATATTATATATTAGATGAATTAGGTTAGTCATCACTTCATCATAATTATAGGTAGAAAGCTGGGTAGATATTTTTTCATAAGCTTGTTTACTTGCGTCTAGCTTACCTTCTAAGAGTTTTCCAATCAATGCATCAAACTGATTAACAGGAATCATAAGATTATCGGTATCAATTTCATCTGCCATGTATGGGGAGATGATGGATTGATGGCCATAGCGAAGCTTTAGTAGGATAGAGTTTTTCATGTTGGAATACATCATTGGCAGATGTTCTAAACCTTTAAAAGGAGTACTATATGCTATGGATAAGGATAAAGAAATATATTTTTTTACATTTTCCTGAATAGACCTAAGTACTGGTTCTAATTGATTTTGAAATTCCTTGTAATCCGCAGTTTCATCACATTTTATAAGCAATACAAACTTATCAGAATCACTACTAAAAACATCACAGGTATAGTGCTCGGAAGAAATCTCTTCTGCAATATTAACAACAGTAAATTTAAGAGCCCAACATTCTTGCTGATTGGTGTTAAGAAGGAAGGCATTATAGTTATCTATTTTTAAAAGAACCATGCAAAGCCCGGACCCAGCTAAGTAGGATAAGTTCAGCTGTTCTAATTTACTTGCGACCACTTCTAAAGAGTAGATAGAGTGCACCGAAATCAAGCTATTTAGTAAATCCTGCTTTACCGAATAGGAGGTTTCCTTTTTTAGCTTATCAAGTCGCTTGTTCTGCTCCTGCATTGTATGAAATGTTGACCATATCGTTTTTAATTCATTTGTTTTAAAGTTAGGTATGTAAGATTTGTCAATGGATTGTCCGGTCATAAGCTTAGTAATCATGATAATAGGGTTATTTAAATCCCTAGCAAGTAAAATACATGCCATAAAACATAGAATAAAAATACATATTACAAAAATAACACTTAATACAGAAGAGGAAATGATATCTTTGAATATAATATTCGTTGGAATAAGACCGATGATATACCATCCATTCGGATTATCATTGGTATACGACATAAGGTACCGATTATGATCGAGGTTAATAAAATGATTTTTATTTTCATTATTTTGTGTTGCAATTTTTGCTTGTAAGCTAGAGAATACTTTTTGTTTATCAATAAAAGGCTGGCTTAAAGGAGTGTCGATTAAGGTTCCATCTTTGTCTGCCACAAAATAGGACATATTACTGTCTGACTTGAATTGATTCATTGTTTTAATTGAATCTGTGAGGATGCTTAAACGCATATTAATGATCACAGCATTTTTAATATCAGATTTATTAGAATAGCTATCGAAAACTATATAAGTACAAGTTTCGGTACTTGAGGAATTAGGCAAAGGGACTTGATGAATCATTGGTTTTCCATTATAGGAAGTTATAAAATCAGGCGTAGTAACTAATCTTGCAATTTCTCTGTCCGAAAATTGATCGCTAGATAGCTGCTCACCACTTTTTGAAGAGAAAAATAAATCCAATTCACTGTTATAAAGATAAATACTCTCAACATTACCAAGAGTAACAATGTGCTTGTTTAAAGCATTATTCACTAACACAGGAATCAAATTATTTTTTTGCTTCATATTTAAAAAGGCAATAACGTCTTTATCATTAGATAATGAAATACTTAATCGATTCGATTGTTCATTTAAGTAGTTAATACTGTAGTTTAATTGTGATAACATATTATGGTTTAAACGAGTAACAAGATTAGCTGAAGTCTTAAAATAATTTATCGTTAAAAATGTGGTTAATAGAATAGTAAGTGTTATGGATACAAATAAAAACGACAAAAAAACTTTTTTGAAAAAACTTTGACTACTATGTTCCTTATGTCTGGTAAGCATGTGATCCCTCCTCCAAATATCCTAGGAATATTATATCGAGAAAAGTTTTTTGATTCAATCTTTTTATGCTCTATCTAAGGAATTTGGAGAAAGTGTTATTTTTTAAAGAAGCAAAACAAGGGAAAACTATGAAAGTGTTACTTATATTTGTTGAAGAATAGAGCTTCTGTGAATACAATGGAGTAGAAATGTGATATCAAGAAGGGAGATAGTACTTTGACAAATGAAAATGTAAAAACAGTAAGGAATAAAAAAAGACTACGTTCCATAAAAAAACAAATGCCATTTTACATGATGATGGCTCCGGGATTGTTATTAATAAGTGTTTTATTTTATTTACCTATGCCGGGCGTTATGTTAGCATTTAAAAATTATAATCCTAACGATGGGATATTTGGAAGTGAATGGGTGAATCCATTATTTAAGAACTTTGAGTTCTTTTTTAAATCTGATACTGCCCGTACAGTTACCATGAATACATTATTCTACAATCTTTTACAAGCAGTATTAGTTACAGTTTGTTCAGTAGCACTCGCAGTTTTATTAACAGATGTTAAAAATAAATATGTCTCTGCTATTTATAAGGGAGCCATTCTTTTACCAACATTTCTTTCTTGGATTGTTATACAGTACATAGTATTTAGCTTATTAAGTGTAGATAGAGGAATTGTGAATAGAATACTGATAGAAATGGGAGGAAAACCTATCGCTTGGTATAGTGAACCTAGATATTGGAGATTCATACTTCCCTTTGCTTATTTGTGGAAGAATGTCGGGTATTATTCCGTACTTTACGTAGCAGCAATCGCAGGAATTAATCCAGATTATTATGAAGCTGCTCAGATTGATGGAGCCTCCAAGTTGCAAAGAGTAAAAAATATAACCCTACCTCTAATAAAGCCAACAGTCATCGTATTATCACTATTATGGGTTGGAAAATTATTTAATGGAGGCTTAGGTGATTGGAATGCTTACTACACCTTGCCGCATGATGCAGGTGTCCTCTATAAAGCTACCGATGTTATTGATACCTATGTATTTCGTTCCTTGAAAAAACTGAATGACTATGGTATGACATCAGCGGTAGGGTTGTATCAGTCAACAGTAGGATTCGTGCTGGTATTTATATCCAATGCTATCATAAAGAAAATCGACCCAGATGGCGCGTTATTCTAGAAAGGGAGTGAGTTTGTGAAATCAAGAAGAATAAAAATATCAGCAGGTAGAATAGCAACTCATGTCATATTTATTTTATTATGTTTACTTTGCATCTTACCACTTATCCTAGTTGTTGCCATATCATTCACAGATGAGCGTACTTTAATGGTTGATGGTTACAGATTTATACCTCAGGTATTTAGCGTAAAGGCATATCGATATGTGTTTAGTGGTGCTACTTCCGTATTCAATGCTTATGGAGTAACTATTTTAGTAACTTGTTTAGGAACAATTTTACACCTATTTGTTACATCTATGCTGGCGTATTCTTTATCGAGGAAAGAAGTTACACATCGGAAGGGGATTTCTTTATTTGTATATATACCTGTCCTATTTAATGGTGGCTTGGTTCCATATTATATATTAATGACAAGGTATTTACATCTAAAGAATACAATTTGGGTTCTAATTATTGTAAATGTGGTATCGGCAGTCAATGTCCTTATTATGAAGAACTTTTTTAGGACCATTCCAGATGCCCTAATAGAATCAGCTAGGATTGATGGCTCTAGTGAGTTTAAAACTTTCTATAAAATTGTGCTACCATTATCCACACCATCCCTAGCTACGATAGGCCTTTTTGTAGCAATCGCCTATTGGAACGACTGGATGACTTGTTCCTTATACATAGAAAAATCGAAACTATATACCTTACAGTATTTACTACAGGCTCTAATGAATAACATTGAATATTTACAAGCAAATGTCCACGCTTCACAGTCCATGGAAGCAGCACTTGGAATGCTTCCTAGTGAAGGTGCCCGTATGGCTACTTGTGTTTTGGCGATTGGACCTATTATATTGCTGTATCCATTTTTACAAAAGTATTTTGAAAAAGGCTTAACGATAGGAGCTGTAAAAGAGTAAATTTACCGAATAATCCAATATAGGCGGAGATTCGGAAAATTATAAAAAATTAAAAAGGGAGGAAATATTTATGAAAAGAAAAAAGATTCTTGCAACGCTTTTAGCGGGTGTGATGCTTACATCTGCAATGCTCTCAGGATGTGGGCCTAAAAACCCATCAGAGGGCACCTCTTCCAATACTGGAGGGAACAAAACGAACCCAACAGTAACAGAGGGCAATAAAAACAAAGACACAGAAAAGCCAGTAGAACTAACCTTTTATATGTCGAATAGTCCTGTGAATGACCTTGATCGCATTATGGAAAAAGCAAATAAGATTATTGGTGAAAAAATCGGCGCTAAATTAGATTTAATACTAATTGATGGTTCCACTTATGCAGATAAGATGAACCTAATGATTAATTCTGGTGACAAATGGGATCTATGTTTTACAGCAAACTGGGGTGGCATTAACTTTGCTGACAATGCTAGCAAAGGAGCGTATGCTGATTTAACAGAACTTCTTCCTAAATATGCTCCTGAAACCTACTCACGTATACCAAAAGGGTTATGGGATGCAGTTACAATTAAAGGTAAAATTTACGCATCAGTCAATTATCAGCAATGGGGAGCTGCTGCTAGAAAAGGTTTAAAATTCCGTAGAGACCTAGTGGATGAAGTAGGTTTTGACTGGCAAGCGGTAAAAGGAAAAGCTCCGTTAGAAGCAATGAAGATGATTGATCCGTTTATTGGAAAGGCTCTTGAAAAACATCCAGATATGATTGGTTGGGAGACATCTTCCTACTGGAGCTTTTATGCAAATGAGCCAATTATGTGGGATATGGAGAACATTGGTGATGTAACAACTCCTGGATGGATTCGCTTTAATGAGCCTAATACGGTTATTAATCAGTTCGCAACACCGGAATTTGAAGAATATGTTAACATCATGAAGGAATGGTATGACAAGGGATATGTAAGAGCGGATGGTGCAACAATTAATGATACCTCCCCTGATAGAAAAGCAGCGAAATTTGTTGCTGAATATGCACAGGGATGGCCAGATAGTGTTGATTTCCCTGGTAACCAAGATACTGAAAAGATGTCTATGTGTACTCCAGAGAACGCACCTGCATTAACCGTATCTACATCTAGAACAGTGATTCCTGCAAACGCTGGTTCCACTGCAGCGGTTGCTGTAAATGCGAAATCTAAAAATATTGAAAAAGCAGTACAATTAATTGAATTACTTAATACAGACGATGAGCTTTACATGTTAATTACTCAAGGAGAAGAAGGGGTTGACTATGTCTATGGAGAAGATGGAGCCTTTACTCAAGTAGAAGGAAAATTTAATTTTAACTGGAACGAATGGCAAATTGGACAATCTTACAGCCCTAATTTCACTAGAGCACTTTATCACAAAAATGAATCTGGTGATAAACAAAAAGAAAGCCAGGCAATTGTATTTAAGGCAGACAAAGAAGCAGATGTATCTCCACTTTCTGGTTTTACATTCGACCCAACACCTGTAAAAACGCAATTAGCAAATTGTTCTTCTATCACTACTGAACTTGTTCCAGCTTTAAGTGCTGGTTCTGTAGATCCAGCGAAAATACTTCCAGAATTGTTAAAGAGACTGGAAGATGCAGGAATAAATGACATTATTAAAGAAAAACAGGCACAGATAGATGCATGGAAGGCTAGTAAATAATATAAAGATAGGAATGAAAAACGGGTGTATTACTTTTGTGATACACCTGTTTTAAAGATAAAAAGGGATTATAAAACATCCTGATTGATGTATGTGTAAGGCACGTAGATGGGAGTTAGGTTAAAAATAAAAAGCGATTATAAAACATCTTGATTTATATGTGTGCTAGGGCACGTAAAGGAGAACTAATATGAAATTTTATCTATCATGCAGTGGCTATGAAAGAAGTATTAATATTAAAAAACAAAGATATGAAGTTGCAAGCAGCGGTAACAGCAAAGCTTGGTTTTCTGATTTTTTTTGTCAAGGCAATGTGGACATAAAGACGGAAAAGGAGCAAATTTGTGGAAGAATTGATGTTTCCTTCTCACAAACGCTAAGCACTCCTTCGGGAGTTGCTTTTGAAATGGAGATAGAGGATTGGTCAAGAGAAAATTATGTATTTGCACCCGGTGCAGTTTATAACGGGAATCGTTTTAATTGTAAGGTATTAGCATATCCTCCTTATAATGCGGTAGAAAAGGAAAAAGCACTGACAGAACCTGGGACAATTACAAATATTCCTCATCTTAGTAAGGAAGAAAATTATTCTAAAATCCAACTTCGTTCCGGCGATATGACTACACCAGCAATTGGATTTTATGATGAAAATAAAAAATTAGGAATCTTGCTATTTGGACCACAAGAGGTTGGAGAAGATTATACCGGATTTTCTATCATAGAAAATTTAGAGCATAAAACAGCGGTATTTTCTTTATCACTTCCCGCGGTGAGAGAAGAAGTAAAATATTTTTTTGGAGAAAGAAGAGATGGCTCAGGCTTCTATCCAGACGCTAGGACTCTTTCGGATGATTTAGGAAAATGCTTTGAAGAGGGGGAGAAAATCGCATTCGATTTTCATATTTACCAGTTTGAAGCAGAAAATCTGTCTCAGTTTTACTCCTATTTCAACAACGTAAGAAATTGTATGGAGACAGGAAGATTAACTAATGTGGTTCCCTTTTATACTGCCTACAAAGCGATAAAAGACAAATATCAGGTAGAGAATTTTATGGAAGAGGGGTATTATTCTGTTGGCACAGTGTGGAAGTTCCCACAACAATGCTTTCAGGCAGGCTGGATTGGAGGAGGCATGAACAATTATGCCTTTTTATTGGAAGATAAAGAAGAAGCCTTTACCCGTGCCTACTCAACCTTTCAATTTATACTAAATAACCTTCAAAATGAAAAGGGATGGATTAGTGGTATCTACGCAAGAGGGATTCATTACGGAGATGCCTTTGAATTAGGTAAGCCCGGAAGTATACTATTGCTACGTAAGAATGCAGATTTGCTGTTCTTTTTACTAAAAGAAATGATGTTATTGGAGGAGAAAGGAATTTCCGTTGATTCTTACAAGGAAAAGATAGAAAAACTAGCAGATGCATTTGTTCGGTTATTTAACAAATATGGACAGATAGGTCAATTTATTGATATTAATACAGAGGAGATATTAATTGGTAATTCAGCAAGTTCAGCTATTGCAGTAGCTGCATTATCTTTAGCCTTTCATTGTTTTAAAGCGAATAAATATTTGAAAACGGCAGAAGACCTTGGGGAATATTATTATGTCAATTATGTTTCACAAGGTATATTAAATGGAGGTCCGGGAGAAATTTGTCAGGCTCCTGACAGTGAATCTGCATTTGCCATGTTAGAAGGTTATGTACAATTGTATGAGACAACGAAAGAACCGAGATGGCTTAAGTATGCAAAAGAAACCTTTGAAATTGCAATTACATGGGTGATGAGTTATGATTTTCATTTTCCATCAGAAAGCACTGCTTCCAAAAGAAAGGCTCATACCATAGGTACTGTTTTTGCTAATGCACAAAATAAGCATTCTGCACCGGGGATATGCACACTGTCAGGGAACTGCATATTAAAACTTTATCGTTTTACCAAAGACTCTAGATATTTGGATTGGCTTTTCCTTATTTCCCATAGTATTACCCAATATGTATCCGTAAAAAACAGAGCTGTTCTTACGTTAGAAAAATTGTTTCTGCCTTATGGATATGTAAATGAAAGGGTACAAACAAGTGACTGGGAGGGAAAAGAAACGATAGGAGAGTTCTTGTATGGTTCTAACTGGCCGGAGGTAACGATGATGCTTACCTTTGCTGAAATTCCAAGTGTCTATATCGACTTTAGCAATGGCATTGTAAAATGCTTTGACCACATAGCTTGCCATATAAAAGAACAAGAAAAGACTTATGTATTGGCAGAGATATGTAATAATACCCAATATGATACCATTGTGAATATACTTGTAGATGAAAGTGATTACATAGATAAAATTAAGCATAACTATTATTCTACAATGCTTCATATACCTATGAAAGCAGGAGAGAAAATAACGAAATATATTTATAGAGATGGAGGAAAGAATTGTGATTAATTTAGGTGTGATAGGATATGGTGTTAGGATTGACATGTTGATGGATCAGATTATGGGCTTACCTTATGATGTAAGGATAAAAGCTATTACAGACGTAAATAAAGATAGAGTATGGGAGCTTATGAAAAAAAATGCTTCGAAAGAAAAAATGCATGAGATGGAAATCGATAAAATAGATGGACTCCTCCGCGAATGTCCCATGAACCCAGAAGATATCAATTTCTATACGGATGCAGATGATATGATGGAGAAAGAAGAGCTTGACGGGATTATGCTTGGTACGAATTGTGATACACATGCTTTTTTTACTCAAAAAGTTTTAGATAGAAAGATTCCGCTTTTCTTAGAAAAACCAGTTGGAATCTCTATGGAAGACTTAAAATTGTTAAAAGTATGCGAAGAACATACCAATACCCCTGTTGTAGTTTCTTTTCCTTTGAGAGTAACACAAATGGTGCAGGAGGTTAAACGAATTATTGATTCTGGAATCATTGGAAAAGTGGAGCATGTGCAAGCCTTTAATGATGTGCCATACGGCTTTGTTTACTTTCATGATTGGTATCGAAATGAAACTATTTCTCACGGATTGTTTTTACAAAAGGCAACTCATGATATAGATGTAATTAACTATTTATTAGGGGAAAAGCCTGTAAGTGTTTGTGCTATGAAGTCGAAACAGATATACAAAGGGGATATGCCCGCTGGTCTTAGATGCAGTCAATGCGATAAATGGGAAACTTGTATGGATAGTACCTATAACATTGAAAAGATTAGAAATGATATACCAAGAAGTGATTACTGCTCCTTTGCAGTAGATACAGGAAATGAGGATTCCGGAAGTATGATTGTAAAATATGAATCAGGAATGCATGTGGTGTATTCACAAAATTTCTTTGCAAGAAAAGGAGCTGCTCGAAGAGGAGCCAGATTGTATGGATATAAAGGAACGATTGAATTTAACTTTGGAACAGATGAAATAAAAGTATTTGATCATATGAGTGATAAGGTAACAACGATTAAGGTAAATACTCCAGCAAACGGACATGGCGGTGGTGATATTGTACTGTGCAGAAACTTTATCCAATTAATCAGAGGAAAGGAAACAGAGTCTGTTGCACCATTAAAAGCTGGAATGGAAAGTGCATTACTATGTCTAAAAGCAAAAGAATCTTCAGAAACAGAACAGTTTTTGAAAATAGAGTACAATTAAAGAGGAAAAGGGAGAGTGCAATGAATTTTAACTATCATCAAAATTTTGATACGATTCGCATCGGTACAATGAAGGATAGGGCATATTATATACCTTGCGCCCTAACGAGAGAAACAGATAAAAAGGAAGACAATGATAGGGTGATGCTCCTAAATGGAGAATGGAATTTTAGTTATTATAAAAGCGTTACAGAACTCAATCTAGTTACAGAATCTAATATATTCACAGAATCCAATATAGAAGAGGAAGGAAAGGATAAAATAGAAATTCCTTCTAACTGGCAATATTATGGATATGATTCTCATCAATATGTGAATATTGATTATCCCATACCATACAATCCTCCTTATGTGCCAAAGGATAATCCTTGCGGTGTGTATACGAAGGACGTGGAGGTAAGCTTAAAGGAGGGATATAGATTCCACCTGAATTTGGAAGGCGCTGATTCTTGTCACTATCTTTTTGTCAATAATGAATTTATAGGATTTAGCCAGGTATCTCATTCCACCAGCGAATATGATGTTACGAAATATTTAAAGGAAGGAAGGAATCGCTTTACCATAGTAGTCCTAAAATGGAGCCTTGGCACCTATCTAGAGGATCAAGATAAATTTAGAATGTCAGGTATTTTTAGAGATGTCTACCTATTAAAAAGACCGGAATCCTTTATTTATAACTATATCATCCAAACAGAGTTTGATGAGAAAAAAGCAGAGGTATTCATTCAATTTGATGATGGGGATTCCCATATCAGCAAGAAAATAACAATTTTAGATAATAAAAATCAAGTAGTAGATGTGCAAGAGACCAATGAAAATAAGGTTTGTTTAACAATAAATGAGCCTACTCTATGGAATGCTGAGCAGCCTTATCTTTATAAAATTATTATGGATACAAAAGAGGAACGTATTATTGATTTTATAGGAATTAGAAAAATTGCCATAGAAGATAGGATTCTAAAATTAAACGGTCAGGCTATTAAGTTAAAAGGCGTCAACAGGCACGACAGCTATCCGGATTCAGGATATGTTGCTACAATTGAAAAGCTTGAAAAAGATTTACGCTTAATGAAAGAGCATAATATCAATGCAATTCGTACCTCCCATTACCCTAACTGTCCCGAGTTTTATAAGTTATGTGATAACTATGGCTTCTATGTCATTGATGAATGTGATATAGAAACTCACGGAGCATGGTCTAGCCAAGGAATACGGGATAACGAATATTATAACTTGGTTATGCAGGATTCTAGATTTGAAAAGGCAGTAGTAGATCGTGTAAACCGTTTAATTACAAGGGACATTAATAGACCTAGTGTTATCTTTTGGTCCCTTGGAAATGAAAGTGGCTATGGGGTGAATATCTATGCTGCAATAAAAAGATTAAGAAGTCTGGATTCTACCAGAATCTTACACTACGAGTCTAAAGTAATATCTTCTATAGAAAAGGGAGTTATTACCTTTGAAGATCTAGAGATTGAAAGTATTATGTATCCAGAGCTTCACGTGGTGGAAGAGTATTTTAAGAAGGAATATGATAAACCATTGGTATTAGTGGAATATGCTCATGCCATGGGGAATGGACCGGGTGGACTAAAGGAGTATTTCAATCTGTTTTATCAATATGATAGCTTAGCTGGCGGTTTTGTATGGGAGTGGTGTGATCACGCCATTCTTTCAAAAGATGCAGAGGGAAGGGATATGTACCTATATGGCGGAGATTTTGGTGAAGTGCTACATGACTCCAATTTTTGTGTAGATGGCTTAGTATACCCGGATCGCACCCCTCATACCGGACTTTTAGAGCTAAAGAACTGTGCTAAACCAGCAGAAATCAGTTATGAGAATCAAGAGTACTATATTATCAATCGTTTGGATTTCACGAATTTAAAGGACTACCTATATATTACATGGACGATTCGTAAAAATGGAGAATTACAAGCAGAGGGCAGAATTGATGATCTAGATATCAAGCCTCATGAGAAAAAGAAGTTACAAGTGAACATTCCATCCATTACTGGAGAAAGAGTATATGTTAAATTTGATTTCGTAAAGAAATATTCAGAAGAGCTTGTAAAAGAAGAAAGCATAGTAGGATTTTCCCAATTTGATCTTTCAACAACGCGTACAAAGATAGCTCATCCAAACCATTCAGGTAATCTTAAGGTTAGGGAAGATAAGGAAGACGTATATATAGAAGGTGAAAAATTCTCCTATTGCTTTAGCAAAAAAAGCGGAAGCTTTACTTCCTTTATATACAATGGAAAGTCTGTGATAGAAAAGCCGGTAGAATATGAAATTTTTAGAGCTCCGGCAGATAATGATATGAATGAAGCTGGAAGAATGCCGCATGTACAAAAAAACTGGAAAGCACTTGGGTTTGATAAGATGTATCCTTATACCTATGACACAACTATAGAAAAGGTAGAAGAAGGTGTGGTGCTCACTTGTCCGTTATCCTTAGTAACGGATCATATCGCTAATATAGCAGAAATTAATGCCTGCTACACCATCTATAACAGTGGCGCTGTAAAAGTTGATTTAAAGGTACAGGTTAGAAAGAATATTGAATATCTACCTAGATTTGGAATGAGATTTTTCCTAAAGAAAGAATTAAGCAAATGTGAGTATTTTGGATATGGTCCAACAGAAAGCTATATTGATAAACACGAAGGCTGCTATATGGATAGGTTTACAGACAATGTTAGCAATATGTTTGAAAACTATATTAGACCACAGGAAAATTCATCTCATTATAATTCAGAATACTGTGCGCTTATGAGTGATGATACTAAACTTTTGTTTACTTCCGAGAGAAGTTTTAGTTTCTCTGTGTCTGAATACACAAGGGAAGAGCTTGAAAATAAAACACATAACATTATGTTAGAGAAAAGTGGATACACCGTATTGCATATAGATTATGGTATGACAGGTTTAGGAACAGGAAGCTGTGGTCCTTTCACCTTTGAGCAGTATCGCTTTAAAGAAAAAGAATTTTGCTTTACGTATTATATGATACCTAGTGACAACTGCTTTAAGGAGGACTAGACGAATGAAAGAAAAGGCAATTGGGTATGTGGTTCCACATACCCACTGGGATCGGGAGTGGAGATATCCAATTTGGGAAAACCGTCTCTATTTAAGAGATTTAATGGAAGAATTAATAGATACCCTTGAAAAGAATCCAGATTATAAAAGCTTTTTAATGGATGGTCAGGTAATTGCAATACTGGATTATCTGGAGATTTGTCCCGAAAAAGAGAAGGTATTAAAAAAATTAATTTCAGAAAATAGAATTCAAATTGGGCCCTGGTATACTCTACCGGATTTATATCCCGTTTCGGGAGAGTCCATTGTTCGGAACTTGTTAAAGGGTAAAATAGTGGCACAGGAGCTAGGTGGGTATTTGAAAATAGGCTATGAATCCTTTGGTTGGGGCCAACCCTCTCAATTACCGCAAATATACAAAGGATTTGATATCGATACGGTGATTGTATCGAAGAATGTAGATAAAAGCAGAGCTCCAAGGTGTGAATTTATCTGGGTTGGAGCGGATGGAACAAAGGTTTTAGCTACAAGGCTTGGAGATGACGCCCGTGCTAATTTCTTTATGAATGCATATCTAAAAATTATGACCGGAAAAGAATATAAATCAGAAGAGTATGAATATCAATATGGAAAAGATGGACAGATTTATCACCAAGGAGATAAGGAGCATATACAAGATTATTTTCTGTTAGAGGAAACCGGAAAAATTCATAAGGAATATATTGAAGAAGCTGTTAAAAAAGCATGGCATGGAATGAAGGATACCCTACTGCCAGACCATAGAATTATGATGGACGGAACAGACTCCACTACCAGCCAGCCTAAGCTAATGGAATTATTGCAAGAAATTAATAAACAGATAGAAGAAATTGAATTTAGAAGCTCCTCTCTTGAAGAATACGTGTCTATTTTAAAGGATAAGTTAAATTTTGATGATGTAATCGAGATTCATGGAGAGATGAGAGATGGTCCTACTACTTCTCTTTCTGGAAATGCTCTAATGACAAGAGCTTATATTAAAACACTAAATAAAAATGTACAAAATAAATTATTTGGAATGGCCGAACCTGTATCTGCTATGAATATGCTCCTTGGAGAAAAATATGAGGAGAAGTTTCTTGATAAAGCAATGGATTATCTGCTATTATCCCATCCTCATGATTCGATTAACGGGGTAACACAGGATAAAACTGCTGATGACGTGGTATACCGCTTATCTCAAGCGGGTGAAATTGCAGATACCGTATATAATAGAGGACTACAACAGATCATTAAGAAGATAGATTTTTCTAAATATGAGAAAGAGGACTTAATTTTAGTTGTATTTAACCAAGGAGCTAAGGCAAGAAGAGAAATTATAGAGGTATATATAGATACTCCACAAGATAGAAACATCTGGGATTTCTGCATGGAAGATTCCAAGGGGAATAAAAGAGAACTACAATTTGCGGAAAGAAAAGAAGTGGTTTCACCAGTAGTACATCTTCACGCAAGGCCATATCCTTATTATACTGACAGGCATAGAATTTTTTTCGATACCGGAGAGGTTTCAGCAGGTGGATATGAAGTCTATCGCTTAATAGAAATGGATACCTTTATAAGAAAAACTAAATTCTGGGCTAAAACAAGGAAAACAGATGGTAGAGAGTTAGCAACTGGCTGTGACTTTATGGAAAATGATATCATTCGTGTGAAAGTGAATTCAGATGGTAGTATCACGATTACAGATAAGAGAATAAATGAAACCTATGGCCCTCTAAACTACTATGAAAGCACTGGGGATGTGGGAGATTACTGGATGTATTATCCACCATATTCAAACAAAACTTATACAAGCAAAGGAATACATACTTCCATCTATTTAAAAGAAAACGGAAATCTATCTGCAACGATAGGAGTTGATATGGTAATGCATTTGCCTAAATATGCTTACCGTCCTGATAATTATATAAGGGGAAAAAGTGAGAGAAGTGAAGAACTGCAGGAATTGCCAATCACGACCTACTATACATTAAAAAAAGATAGCGACCAGGTGGAAGTTAAAGTAATCATAGACAATAAGTGCATGGATCATAGAATGAGTGTGTTAATGGAAACAGGTGTTAAAACAGATACCGCTTGTGCACAAGGGCATTTTACGGTAGATGAAAGACCTGCACTACCACGAAAGGATGAAGATGGTAGATATTACAATGAATTAACAACACAGCCTTTGCAAAATTTCCTTTCCCTTTATGACGGCAATAGAGGATTTGCAGTTATAACAGACTGTCTTGGGGAGTATGAGCTTAGAAAAGATCATGCTAGCACGGTAGCCTTTACACTATTTAGGGCAGTAAGAAATATAATCTGTACAGAATTTCGTAGTGAGGGATACTTCCCAAATCAAGATGGAGGACAGTTACTAAGAAAACTTCAGTATCATTATGCTATTTCACCTCAAAGAGAAGATTTTACGAAGGAAGATTTAGCAAGAAAGGCAGAAGAATTTAACGTTCCGCTCAAACCAATACAGACGAGTGTACCATCTAGCGGTAAAGGAATACTCCCATCATCCTATTCCTTCTACGAAGTATCAGGAAAAGTAAATGTTTCTTGTTTGAAAAAAGGGATAGAAGATAATACCATTATATTGAGGGTGTATAACTCCAATAAAACAAGGGAAGATGTTGCTGTTAAATTGAATGGAAAAATTCAGAAAGCAGAGCTAACCGATTTAAAAGAAGAGTTTGTACAAGAATTAGATATCAATGAAAATACGATAAAATTAGTAATCCCTGCAAATAAAATATACACAATAAAATTCACATTAACTCACATCGGCGCGCTTTAACGTGCGTTAAATCAAGATGGTGAATACTTGTCTTTTAATTTTCAACTACTACTATAGGAGAATCAGAATGGAAAAACAATTTTTTACAGGTGTTGGCCACGTGGAAGATATGATCTTTTTAGATAAAACATCGGATGGAAGTTTTACATCAGGGAAGGAAGGGGTAAAGGCGATCTTCACGCCTTATGATAGAAAAGTAGAGTTTATTGCCTTTGATGATAAAACCTTATGTAATGTGAAATCCGCCATGGGGTATCCAGCTATCTATAATGTGCCGGTATCTAGCTATGAAGGTCCTGCAAAAGCGATTTTAATGGATCTAGATGGAACAAGCGTACATAGTGAATCCTTTTGGATGTGGATCATTGAGCAGACCATTGCAAAGCTAAAAAAAGAACCCAAATTTCAACTGGAATGCGAGGATGAACCCCATGTATCGGGGCATTCTGTATCAGAGCATTTACAATATTGTATTGACAAATATTGTCCTGATAAAAAAATTACCGATGCAAGGAAACTTTATTTTGAAACCACAGAATATGAGATGAAAGAAATTCTAGAAGGAAGAGGAAAACCGGGAGCATTTAGTCCAGCTCCGGGACTAAAAGAATTTCTAACGGAAGTCAAAGGAAATGGAATAAAAATCGGACTAGTAACTTCAGGATTGTATAATAAGGCAATACCGGAGATTATTTCAGCATTTCACACTTTAAATATGGGAGATCCTTTCGATTTTTATGACGCTATTATAACCGCAGGACAATCTTTACAGAAAGGTCAAGCAGGTACCATAGGTGAATTAGCTCCAAAACCACATCCATGGCTCTATTCTGAAACTGCAAGAGTTGGTCTTGGAATTGAAGAGAAGGATAAAGCTAGCGTATTAGGCTTTGAAGATTCCTCTGCAGGTGTTATATCGATACGGCTGTCAGGTTTCCAAGCGATTGGATTACATGGTGGAAACATTCATGCAAGTGGATTAGACTCTCTTTGCTTAAAAAAATATGATAATTTATGTGATGCACTTCCATTGATTTTGGGGAGGTAATTTATTACTATAAAACCAGTGATAAAAAGAACAGAAAAAATGGTTCAGCAATCTTTTTGTAGTTGCTGAACCATTTTTATTATTTTGTATCTAATTTTTTATGAATTACTGGCTTTTAAAACATTTGATTTTTACTAATACTCATTTGACGTAATTGCCTTCATACCATATACTCCTGCGAGATTGCCCAAGGAGGCTAAGGTTATCTTAACGCCGTGAAAACTTGGCATTGTACTCTCTTTGATGATTTCATTTAGTTTGCTGATAATATAAGGTTGTGTCATAATTCCTCCGCCAAGAACTATGAGGGAAGGATTGAAAATATAAATCAAATTAATCAATCCATAACTGATTTCTTTTACCCAGTTGTCAATGAGTCTTTTGGCATCTTTACTCTCGCGATCAAAAGCAGAAAATATGGATTTGCCATTATAAAACTCAGGGCTATGTGCTTTTGCTGTTCGAATAAGAGCTGTGGTGGAAGCATATTGGTCGTAACAACCATAGGAGCCACAGCCACATGGTAAGCCGCCTGGATGAGTCACCATGTGACCCATTTCAGCTGCAACGCCTTGATCTCCCTTATAAAGCTTATGATTTAAAAAGATAGCTCCACCAATTCCTGTGCCATAAGTTAGGCATAGAAAATCACTTTCTCCTTTTCCGGCACCATAGATAGCTTCTCCTATAGCTGCAGCATTGACATCATTTTCTACGCAAACCGGAACCTTAAATTTATCTTCTAAAATTTTCTTTAATTCCATTCCAGTATAGTCAGGAATATTTTCGTTTGCATAAATAATTGTTCCGGTTGTAGAGTCTACCTGACCTGCAGTACTGATTCCGATAGTATCATAAGGATACTGAGTACCTATTTCCGAAATGACGGAGATAATGTTTTCTAACACCTTATTACCACCAAGCAAAGCATCGGATGGCCGTACATCATCAAAGATTAGATCGTCTCCATCAAAGTAGGCATATTTAATAGCAGTGCCACCAATATCAAGTGCGATAATTTTCATAAGTTCCTCCTTAATATATCTGGCTCATAAGAGCCATTCTTTGTTTATGATAAGAAAAAGTTTGAATGAGGTTAGGGGCAAGTAGCGTAGGCGGATTGCGAATATCCGCTTTGATTAGGTATGTATTTATGCTAATTATAGCATTTAATGTTTAGATAGCAAGAAAAATAAAAATAATTTTCTTTTTTGGAAACGAAAAAGATAAAATATATAAAAAATAATATTTTTAACCCTTGACTTTTTGGCAATTTGCACTTAAAATAAAGTCAAATAAAAAATATTTTCACCAAAAATAAGAATAAACACGAAAAATAGTGAAAAAAATTTTCAGAAATATGATAGAGAAGTATCCTAGGGGGGGTAGGAGATGAAAGCTGATAAACCAGTGGATAAAAACATGCTTGGAAATGAAACGAATGTGGAGGAAAATATCACTTGGCTCTCTGTAGAGGATTGCAGACTTAGATTATCTGGATTTGCATTTTTTGAGGAAGATCATAAGTTAGAACGAATTCCTAACAGATTAAAGAGTGTGTTTAATGAAATTAATCCTTGTCTTAATGAACTTGGAACAAATACAGCAGGTGGACAATTGTCCTTTCGATCAAGCACCTCCAGAGTTCTAATTAGAGCAAAAATAACCGCAGTACCTAATATGGTAAGTATGACACCAGTTGCTCAATGTGGATTTGACTGTTATATTGGTGAAAGCCCTAAGAATTTAAAATTCTTTGGTATTACAAAATTTGATAGAACCCAGAGTGAATATACCTGTGAGGTTGTATCAAAACTGGATACAACAAAAGTCAAAGAATTTTTATTTCATTTTCCTCTTTATGTAGGAGTGAAAGAAGTAGAGATCGGTGTCGATAGTAATGCAATAATAGAGCCTCCAACTCCATATGAAAAAGAAGGAAAACTAATTTTTTATGGAACTAGCATCACACAGGGAGGTAGTGCAAGCAGACCAGGTATGGCATACACCAATTATTTGTCAAGAAAACTTAATTTAGAACATTGTAACTTTGGTTTTTCCGGGAATGGCTTAGGAGAATATGAGGTTGCTAAGATGCTTTCTGAGATACCGAAGCCGCTTCTTTATATCATTGATTATGAAGCGAATTCCGGGACAAATGGAAGAATGGTAAAGTCACTAGATGACTTTATTAAGTGTCTTAGAGAAAGTCATAGCGAGGTTCCTATCTTAGTCGTATCCAGAGTTCCTCATTTAATGGATCTATTAGATGAATCAGCTGGTACCTTAAGAAATAGCTTAAGAGAGTTTCAAAGAGGAACAGTTGAAAAATTTAGATCACTTGGTGACAATGCTATCTATTTTTTAGATGGGTATACACTTTGGGGTGATGACTTTGATGAGTACACTGTTGATTTTATTCATCCAACTGATTTAGGATTCTATTTTATGGGAAAAGGATTGGAACCGATCATAAGAGATATACTTAATAAACATTAATATATAACTTTCATATGCGAAAGGAGAAGTTTATATGATTCCGTTTCATGTGTTGACAGATCAAGCATGGCAATATGAACTTATTGAGGAATTAAGAAAAACCTTACCATTTACCCTTTCAGATGAGGGCTTATCTGTTGAGGTAAAGCAGCAAGGTAATGGGATTCGGGTTACAAAGAAGGATAATGTAAGACAGATTACAGTAGGAGATAGAAATCAGTTAGCAAGAGCATGGTACCTCATGCTTCGGAATGAGTCTCTTAATGAATATGATATCAAGGAACAATGCAGCTTTAGGGATTTGGGTGTGATGCTAGATTGTTCTAGAAATGCAGTGATGAAACCGCCTACTCTATTAGAATACATAAGGCAGTTAGCGATATTTGGCTATCATAGCTTACAACTTTATACCGAGGATACGATTAAAATTGAGGAAGAACCGTACTTCGGCTATATGCGTGGAGCTTATACAAAAGAAGAGATGAAAGAGGTTGATGCTTATTGCGCAAAATTCGGTATGGAATTAGTACCATGCGTACAAACATTAGCTCACATTAATCAGATTACAAGATATGAGCGCTACCAAGAAATCATCGATGTGAATGATATTTTCTTAGTAGGAAATGAAAAAACATATCAATTAATTGAACGTATCATTGCCACAGCTGCGGAATGTTTTACTTCAAGAAAGATAAACATCGGTATGGATGAAGCTCATATGCTTGGTTTAGGAAAGTTCCTTGATCAGAATGGTTATCAGAACCGTTTCACCATTATGGTTGAGCATTTAAAGAGAGTTCAAGAAATTTTACACCGTTATGGTTTTACTGCAATGATGTGGAGTGATATGTTTTTTAGATTACTTGCAAACGGTGAGTATTATTCTCTTAAGGAAGATCAGTTAAAGAGTGATTTATTACAACATGTGCCTAAGGATATCGAGTTAATTTACTGGGATTATTATTCAAGAGATTATCATCATTACGCACAGAATTTAGCAACACATTATAGAATTTCAGACCGCATAGGTTTTGCTGCCGGTGCCTGGAAATGGACTGGATTTGCACCAGAGAATAGATTTAGTCAGGTGGCCGGTAAAGAAGCAGTGAAGGCTTGTGTAGAAAAGGGAGTAAATACTTTCTTAGTAACCTGTTGGGGAGATAACGGTGCGGAAGCAAGTGCCTTCTCGGTGTTACCAACCATGTTCTATTATGCGGAATTAGCTTATCAGTTCGAAAATCTTGTGGATAAAGAGTTTACCAAAGAGAAAGAGTATTCTGAGTATTTTAAACTAGTTACAGGGATTTCTTTTGAAGAATTTATGCTACTTGATAGTCCAAATGAAGTATTTATGGAAACTACTTATACAC
>NZ_DAMADT010000004.1:0-27442 GCF_031997925.1 Lachnoclostridium sp.
GAGAATTTCTAAGGCGCCAAAAGACGCCGCCTAAGAAATTCTAAAAATTCACACTAGACTTTGTTTGTGTTGCTTTTAGCGGCATGTTTTCAAGTGCAAGTTTGTGTATGCGCTGCGCACACAAGCTTGGGCAGAAATGGAGAAAATCATGTATAAAATTATGCTAGCAGATGATGAAGGAATTGTAATTGAATCGTTGAAATACATTATCAAACATAATTTTGGGGAAGAATGTACGGTAGAGTTTGCAAAGACTGGACGTAATGCGATTGAGCTTTCAGAAACCTTTCGACCAGAGATTGTGATCATGGATATTAAGATGCCTGGGATTAATGGTATTGAAGCGATGAGAGAGATTAAGAAATATTTTCCTGGCATGATATTTATTGTAATGAGTGCATATGATAAATTTGATTATGCGCAAGAGGCAATAAATCTTGGTGTTTTAGATTATTTACATAAACCTGTGAGTAAAGAACGAATTGTCGAAGTTTTGCGAAGGGCTATGCAACTCATTGATGGGGAACGAAAGAAACGTAGTAAGGAATTAATGATACGAGAAAAGATGGAAGCAGTCATACCAATCCTTGAAAATGGATTTATATATACCATTTTGTTACAAGAATTTGAAAGAGAAGATTTTGCTAATTTTAAGAACTTACTTGAAATCCCCTATGATTATGGCTATATGATGGTTCTTGACTGTGGAGAAGAGCAGATAGGTTCTCAAATGACCAATGCCATTGGAACCAGTGTTAGTATACAAACTCATTACAAAGAAATAAGAGAATATATCCGCGGTGTTATTGAATTAGGAGTTGTGGGGCCAGTTATGGCGAATAAAGTAGTGATATTCATACCATATGAAGATATGACTATGGGTTATGAGGAGCGAATTCGAGTAATTGAACAGGCAAGAGCTATAATTCGTCAGTTAAAAAGCCATATGGATATCCGTTTACGAATTGGTATAGGTTCTGTCTATTTTGTGTCCGATGCAGTGAAGTCTTATAGTGAGGCTCTTAAATCATTGCTTGAAACGACAGGTTCGGTAGCCCATGTGGATGATTTACCATTAACTTGTGGATATGAAGAGGATTATCCGATTGTAATAGAAGAAGCAATCTTTGAAGCAATACAAAAAGGAGATGTAAATCTTGCAGTCACCTCTACCCATCAATTTTTTGAATGGATGGTAAAGACTTATCCGGATTGTATGACAGATATTAAATTAAAGGTGCTTGAATTTGTGTTATGGGCAGAACATATTGCCTATGAGAATGGTGGAATGACTTATGAATTTCGTTCCAGAAGAGACTACTTACCAACCATCGTAGAAATTGAGCAATACGATGTACTTCGTCTTTGGTTTACAGAACGAATTGAAAATGCATGTCGGAATGTGGAGACTAAGAAAAAAGTAACTTCGGTCAGTACCGTAGAGAAGGCAAAACTGTACATAAGGGAAAATTATCAGAAAGATTTGTCATTAGAAGAAGTATCAAGGCAAGTGGATATTAGCCCCTATTACTTTAGTAAGGTATTTAAAGAAGAAACAGGAACTAATTTTATTGACTATCTTACGGAACTTCGGATGTCAGTCGCGAAGCAATTACTTCTTGAGAAGGAACGAAGTATGAAAGAAATCGGTATTATGGTAGGCTATAGTGATCCAAATTATTTTAGCAGATCGTTTAAGAAGAATATTGGTATCACACCAACCGAATATAAGGAGGGAGGGGGAGCTTGAAGAAAAGGATATCATTACTATTCTTAAGTTTTATTCTTTTACTCCCTGGATGCAGTAAAGGTCTTCGGGAAATAGAAGAAACCAAGGAGGAGGAACCAAAAAAAATACAAATTGGAATGAGCTTTGATTCCTTTGTGATTGAGAGATGGCAAAGAGATCGTGATGTATTTGTTGCAACTGCTAATGACTTAGGAGCAGAAGTCAATGTTCAAAATGCTAGTGGGGATGTGAATGAACAAGTTCGGCAAATAGAATACTTTATTGAAAAACAAATGGATGCGATTGTAATCGTTGGAATTGATTCCGAGAAACTTTCTGAAGTTGTAAAAAAGGCGAAGGAAAAAGGAATTAAGGTAATTGCATATGATAGGCTGATTAAAAATGCAGATGTTGATCTCTATATTTCCTTTGATAATGAAGCGGTTGGGAAAATGATGGCGTCTGCATTTGTCGAGAACGGGTTAACCAAAGGTAAAGTACTTATGTTTTGTGGTCCGATGACAGACAATAATGTTTCTATGATTGAAAAAGGATTTCAAAGTGTCATCAAAGAACATGATATTGAGATTCTAGACATACTGCATGCGGATAATTGGAGAGCAGAGGAAACTAAAAAGTATGTGAATGAACATATCGATGTAGTAAAAGAGGCAGATGCCATTATGTGCGGTAACGATGGTCTTGCAGGACAAACGATTTATGATTTGGCAGAACTTAGATTGGCAGGGAAAGTCATGGTAGTTGGACAAGATGCAGATCTTGAGGCATGTCAAAGAATCGTGGAGGGAACGCAGTTAATGACCGTTTTTAAGCCAGTTGCAAAACTTGCACAAGCGGCAGCAGAGGATACAATAAAGCTAGTGTTAGGCGAAGAGCTAGGCGCTACCTCTATGATGAATGATGGAAGCTACAATGTTCCCTATATTGCGCTTGAAACTGTTGCTGTAACTGCGAAAAATTTAGAAGAAGTAATCATTAATAGCGGATTTCATCTAAAAGAGGATGTATATCTGAATGTTCCAGAAGAAATGCCAAAATAAGTACCGAATAACCTAGAAAAATTTAAGCAGGAACAAAATCATCACAAAAAAGTACTATATGTTCTTTCTAGAGTGTAGCAATTCGTAAAAATATGCTGATGGTCGCAATCTAGTCCTAGTTGCCCTATGATATAGTAAAAGTATGAAAAAGGTTCTTCAAGCTTTTTAAAGCTCAAACTTTTAAAATTCTTCAAACTTTTTAAAGTTCCTCAAACCTTTTTAAGGTTTTTATACTTTTAAAGTTTTTAACTTCCAAAGTTTAGAGCTTTTTTAAGTAAGTTTTTCATGCTTTTAAAATATTAAAATTGGTAGGAGGAACAAGGATGAAAAGAAAAATGTTTTGTTTACTTTTATGTCTCGTGATGGTTGCCTCACTTGTAGCAGGTTGTGGTACTAAGTCAACATCTGGAGACGGTGCGGCATCTGGAAAAAGTTCTGACAAATTAATTGGTGTTGCAATGCCAACAAAGGATTTACAACGTTGGAATCAAGATGGATCCAATATGGAAAAACAATTAAAGGATGCTGGTTATGAAGTTGATTTGCAATACGCTAATAATGACATCCAGACTCAGGTATCTCAAGTAGAGAATATGATATCCAATGGCTGTAAGTTATTAGTAATTGCTTCGATTGAGGGAGATTCTTTTGGAACCGTACTAGCACAGGCAAAGAAGAAAGGTATCTCGGTTATTGCTTACGATCGTTTACTCATGAATTCCGACGCAGTTTCCTACTATGCAACCTTTGATAATTATATGGTTGGTACAAAGCAAGGAGAGTACATAAAAGAGAAATTAGGTCTTGAAACAGCAAAAGGCCCATTCAATCTTGAGATTTTTACTGGTGATCCAGGTGATAATAATGCAAGATACTTCTACGGCGGAGCTATGGATGTGTTAAGACCATATGTTGATAGCGGTGTTCTTGTTGTAAAATCTGGTTCTGTTGATTTTGAAAAAGTTGCTACTGCAAACTGGAATACTGAGATTGCACAAAATAGAATGGACGCGATTATCGCTTCCTATTATGCAGATGGGACGAAACTAGACGCAGTTCTTTGCTCCAACGACTCTACAGCACTTGGTGTAACCAATGCATTATCAGCTTCCTATAAGGGAGAATGGCCAATCGTTACTGGACAGGACTGTGATATTGCCAACGTTAAAAATATGCTTAATGGAAAACAATCCATGTCAATCTTTAAAGATACTCGTACCTTAGCATCTCAGGTTGTTAAGATGGTTGATGCGATTATGAAGGGTGGAGAAGCTCCAGTCAATGATACAAAGAGTTATGATAATGGAAAAGGTATTGTACCTTCCTATCTATGTGAACCAGTATTTGCAGACTCTACGAACTATAAGGAATTGCTAATTGACTCCGGTTACTATACAGAAGATCAGTTGAAATAAAGAAAGATAAGTAAAAGTACTTGTCAGGACAGCAATAAATTTCGAAACGGTTGGAGTTAAGCTACTAAGGGAAGAAAGAGCTTATCCCCAACCGTCTTTTTAAGTATTTCGTAGTTTTTCTTGTAATCTTTCTATGGTAAGCACACTGATTTAAAGGAGAGGAAAAGCTTGGAAAACATAATATTAGAGATGAGAAACATAACTAAAACATTTCCCGGAGTTAAGGCATTAGATAATGTTAACCTAAAAGTAAAAGAGGGAGAGATACATGCGCTTGTAGGTGAGAATGGTGCCGGAAAATCGACCTTAATGAATGTACTTAGTGGTATCTACCCTTATGGTTCGTACGAGGGAGAAATTATATATCAAGGAGAGTTATGTAAGTTCTCAAAAATAAAAGATAGCGAAGAAAAAAGAATTATTATTATTCATCAGGAATTAGCACTTGTTCCTTATATGAGCATTGCGGAGAATATGTTTCTTGGGAATGAACGAGGAAAACCTTACGCAATCAACTGGAACGAAACCTATGGTTATGCGGATGAATTGCTTAAAACTGTAGGATTAAAGGATTCTTCAAGAACCCTAATAAAAGATATCGGAATTGGTAAACAACAATTGGTCGAGATTGCCAAAGCACTTTCAAAGAAAGCGAAACTATTAATCTTAGATGAACCGACCTCGTCATTAAATGAATCGGAATCAAAAAGTCTACTTGATTTATTAATATCTTTAAAAAAAGAAGGAGTGACATCAATCCTTATCTCTCATAAGTTAAATGAGATTTCTTATGTAGCAGATAAGATTACGATACTTAGGGATGGTGCAACCATTGAAACGCTAGATAAATCAAAGGATGATATCTCGGAAGAACGTATAATTAAAGGAATGGTAGGCCGTGACATGACGGTACGCTTTCCAAAACGTAATTCACTTATTTCAAATGAAAATGTTTTAGAAGTTAGTGACTTTACAGTACATCACCCGATGACACCAGAACGTAAAGTAGTAGATCATGTTAGTTTAACTTTAAAAAAAGGTGAGGTAGTAGGTATTGCAGGACTTATGGGTGCCGGTAGAACAGAACTTGCTATGGGGCTGTTTGGAAAATCTTATGGTAGAAATATATCAGGAAAAGTTAAGATTAACGGGAAAGATGTAACACTTCGTAAGGTAAAGGATGCAATTGAGAACAGGCTTGCTTATGCAACGGAGGATAGAAAAGGCAATGGCTTAATACTAAGCAAATCGATTGCAATGAATACTACATTATCAAGCTTAAAGAAAGTTAGCTATAGAGGAGTATTAGATAGGGACAAAGAATATGAGGTGGCAAGTAATTATAAAGAAAAGTTAAAAACCAAGTGTACAACAGTTTGGCAAAATGTCGGAAACTTAAGTGGTGGTAACCAGCAGAAGGTTTTACTTGCAAAATGGATGTTTGCAAATCCAGATATCTTAATTCTTGATGAACCTACTAGAGGAATTGATGTTGGTGCAAAATATGAAATTTACTGTATTATTAACGAATTAGTTGCAGAAGGAAAATCCGTCATATTAATCTCATCTGAATTACCAGAAATTCTTGGGATGTGCGATCGAATTTATGTCATGTGCGATGGTAAGATGGTTGGAGAACTAGGGAAAGAAGAAGCAACCTCTGAGACTATCATGTCATTGATACTGAAAGCTAGCAATAAAGGAGCGTGAGCTATGGATAAAGCAAAAGTAATAAATTTTACTAAAAAATATACAATGATTATTGCATTAGTATTGGTTACTATGTTCTTTTTCATAAAAACAGGAGGTAAAATCCTGTGGCCGCAAAATGTGAGCAACCTGATTTCTCAGAATGCGTATGTATTTGTACTAGCATCTGGTATGTTGTTTTGTATCTTAACTGGCGGTAATATTGATTTATCCATTGGCTCGGTCGTTTGTTTTGTAGGCTCCATCGGTGCCACGATGATGGAGACAAAAGGATTAAATTTTGTTGTATCAATTATCATTATGATAATTTTCGGATTATTAATTGGAGCATGGCAGGGATTTTGGATTGCGTATGTTAGAATCCCACCATTTATCGTAACTTTGGCTGGTATGCTAGTATTTCGAGGGTTATCAAATGTCGTATTACAGGGACAAACCGTACCGCTTACGAATCAAACTTACATAAAGTTATTTGGCGGTGGTGCAGACTGTTATGTCCCAGATATTTTTGGTATGAAGGGTTTTAACTTAACCTGTATGCTATTTGGTATTCTTATATGTAGTATTTATATTTTGTTACAATGTAAGAGCCGTATAAACAAAACGAGAAAGGGCTATGAGACAGAAGCATTACATACAATGCTACTCAAAGTAATTGTAATCTGCTTGGCTATCTTAGCATTTTTCTTTCGTCTTTCTCAATATGAAGGTATTCCAACCGCTTTAATTTGGGTATTAATTGTAGTTCTTGTGTATGGCTATATTTCATCCAAAACAACCGTGGGTCGTCACTTTTACGCCGTTGGTGGTAATGAAAAGGCAACAAGGCTTTCTGGCATTAATACAAATCGTGTCTATTTTCTCGCCTATTTAAATATGGGATTCTTATCAGCGATTGCTGGTATGTTAACGATTGCAAGATTGACTTCAGCACAACCAACCTATGGAGCGAACTATGAGATGGATGCTATAGGTGCCTGCTTTATTGGAGGGGCAAGTGCTTATGGTGGTATTGGTACGATTCCTGGGGTAATTGTCGGAGCGGTCTTAATGGGTGTGATAAATCTTGGCATGAGTATTATGAGTGTAGATGCAAACTATCAAAAGGTTGTAAAAGGCTTAGTGCTTCTTGCTGCAGTAATTTTCGATGTGGTTTCAAAGCGCGGAGAGAGAAAGGCATAATTTATAGTTTGGAGATATAACTTATTAAAGCTATACTTAATCCGGTATGAAACAAAAAAATATGGAATTAATAATGAAATTCCAATAATTAGGACAGTGTAAGGATTGACTATAGAGCTAACTTATGCTATTGTTTTTAACGGTAGTAACACCGTTGTAGAGGCGTTACGATTCGCTCTGCGAAATTAGAATAGAAGAAAATGAGGGAGAAGATAGAACTTCCTCATTTTTACGTTAGGAATAGGCTTAGCCTGAGGATGAGAGGAGTAACAATGAGTTCAAATAGTAATATACCCCAGATGAAGGAGAATTTAACAAAACTGGTAAATGGAAAAAATGAGGTAACACTCTCAGAGTGCCTTTCTTATAGTACCCGTGATGATTTAGTACAGATGGCAACAGAGAATGGCTATGCATTGAAAAAAAGCTTACGCAAACAAGAGATGATCGATGTTTTAGTAAGTGAAATTACCAAAGCGTTTACCGCTATGCTAGATGGTATGATTATGGCTCAATTCGAATCAATCATTTTTGCATTACGGTCCCACCAGACTATGATTATGCCTCCGGATAATCTATACTATTTAACAAATCGCGGTTTTGTTTATTGGATGGCAGCAGGTAGTAAAAGTGAGGAAGCGCCAACCTTATTATTTCCAAGTGAGTTAATACAATTAGCTCTTGCCTTCTTTACAGAGGAGGGGATGTTGGAGGTAACTGAGCGTGAAACAATTCATGTAATGCTTCAAGCGATGTGTAATCTATATGGAACATTTCCTGTTAAGCTGGTGCATGAGCTTTATCAAAAGTATAATGAAAGTACCAAAATGAATGAAAACGTATTAGTAGAGATTCTTAAACCTTCGTTAGATCGTTTTCAAGAGTTTTATCTGATTGGTGACCATATAGTGCCTGATTTCTTGATGGAGGAAGAGGCATATCAAACGATATTAGGTCAGTCAGAAGGTATGGAGTATTACATACCAACATTTGAGGAACTGCTTTATTATGCTAGTCATGAAGTGGATGAAGAATGTGAACTATACAAAGAAGTTTATTCTTTCTTCCAAACAAAGATTAAGGATAACAATACACTTGATAAGCTTATGAAAGGCTTGGGATGTCTTTGTGTACAAGATGCTACGCCTAGCTATATGATGAGCGAGGTAAATAATACGGGTGTTATTTTTGAAGATATTGAGGAAGCGAATCAATTGCTATGCTTATTGACTGATTTATCAAATCATACAATTAAGTGGGTGTATAAAGGGAATACACCAGTTGCAATTGGAAAATTAAATGCCTATCCAAACCCTCTTGCCCAGAAGAATGTACCAATCATTAAGGATGAACCTAAAGTATATCCAAACGATCCATGCCCTTGTGGAAGTGGGAAAAAATATAAGAAATGCTGTGCGAGATAAAATTAAGAGCCTAAAATGAGGAGTACCGAAAGAGGAATTAACCATCTTTCGGTACTTTTATATTATGAAGATTTAGCAAAGTTAAAATAACAATTTCACCTTATATATTTTATCATATTTGCTTTCGTTATGCTACCTTATGTTGTAATATTTTAGTTTCCATATGGAAAATTGATACCTTTTGGGATAAGTTAAATTATAAAACAATAATGATGTCTATTCTTAGTTGCTAATGTCTACGAATGGAGATTTATTATAAATACATTTATAGTGATTAAATATCGTCCGTGCACGATACAAAATTGATTACATAGTATATTATGAATAAAATTTAGACTGTATAGATTTGTGCATATCTAAAGATGCGCAAAAATGCATAGATATGGGGATAAGAGTGTAGGATATTCACTAAGTGGTTTGTATTTACGATGTGACCACGAACTTAAAATGTGCAAAGGCTGTACAGTAATGAGGTATATTATGCTAGGAAAGCTAAAACATTATTTTGCTTGTGGAAATACTGCGAGAGGTTTTCAGAACTTTTTTGAATCAAACCTGGCAGATTTGAAAAAGGTTTATATATTAAAGGGTGGCCCTGGTACAGGTAAATCTACCTTAATGAAGCAAATTGGTACTCAATATAGAAAAAAAGGATATGATATTGAATATATTCATTGCTCTTCGGATCCAGATTCTCTTGACGGAATGATTGTCAGATCTCTATCCTTTGGAATTGTAGATGGAACAGCTCCACATGTGATAGAGCCAGTGGTTCCAGGTGCGGTGGAGGAGTATGTGAATTTAGGGGTTGCATGGGATACTAAACTTCTAAAAAGAGCAACCCTTAATATTAAGGATATAAAGGAACAAATTTCAGAGTGCTATATGAATGCATTTGAGAGATTTGAAAAAGCATTAGAGATTCACGATGAATGGGAGCAGATTTACATTCAAAATATGGATTTTGCAAAAGCAGAGGAGTTAGGAGATTACTTATTAGAAAAAATATTTTCCTCTGTGGAATCCAAAGAGATGGGAAAAATCTATCATCGATTTATGGGGGGTTCCACACCTTTTGGAGCGATGGATTATGTAGAAAATCTGACGGAGGGGTTAGGTACTAGATATTTTATTAAAGGACGTCCAGGCTCAGGAAAATCAACAATGTTAAAAAAGCTTTTTAAAAAAGCAGAGGAATTAGGCCTTACAACAGAAGTTTATCACTGTGGATTTGACCCAAATAGTTTAGATATGCTCATTTTTCCTGAACTAAGCCTGTGTATTTTTGATAGTACAGCACCTCATGAGTACTTTCCAACGGATGACCATGATATCATTATTGACATGTATGAAGAATGCATCAAGCCAGAGACTGATGATAATAATTCTGAAGTGTTGGAAGACATTAAGAAAAGATATAAAGAAACGATAGATGAGGGAATATCATATTTGTCAAAAGCAAAAGCTTTGCACGATGAGTTAGAGCAATATTACATTCGTGCAACTGACTATGAGGTAGTGAATGTCATTATTGGAGATTTAGTTGAAAATATTGAAGATCATATGGAGCAGGGGAACAAGTAAAAGCCTATTTCACGAGCTTTTCATTAACATGAATTAGTAAAAGACACGCATCGTAAACTTTTCTTATGCTACTACTATTATGAACCGCCCTGTCAACTTGCATGGGCGGTTCTAATTAGCAACAGCCTTTTTATCTGTTGAATTATCATAAAAAGTTAATTATGATAGAGATAGAGAAGGGGTGGTAGTTTGAAATCTGTGATTGGTGCAAAAATTAGAATGGAGCGCCTTAAATTAAATTATTCGCAAGAAGGATTATGTAAGGATATCTGTACTGTTTCTTATCTATCAAAGATAGAACAAGGACAAGTTGAAGCAGGAGAGAATATTGTTCAGTTATTATTTCAGAAACTTCATATAAACTTTCATATGGACGAAGAGTTTTTAAAAGAAGCTGGTAAATTGATTGATAATCTTTATGATGAGTTTTATTCTTTTGAAGACATGAAACTATTATTACAGGAATTGAAGCAGAAAAAAGAGGATTATTTAAATAGCCCGTATTTACTTGATACCCTATTATTTCTCGAGTTGGAATCACAACAAGAAGGGGAAGAGTTAAATCCCTATGTTACATGTATGGAACAAAAGCAATACGAGGTTTACCTTTATATTCAATGTTTAAAAGGGATCGATAAGTCGCAGGATTTATTACACCTTAATCCGAATGCATATTATACAACACAGCTAGGGATCATGCGATGCCAAAAAGGGCAATATGTCGAGGCACTAGAACTATTATTAAAAGGTTATGAATTATGCGCAAATGAAGGTTATGTGAAAGGAATGTTAGATGCACAGAGTTTCTTAGGCAATAGCTATGCGGGATTAAATAAAAATGAGTTGATGCTTCGTAGCTACAAGGTTGCAGCCCGTATCGCAAAATCATTGAAGGATGACAAATTTATTAGAACTATAAATTACAATATCGGAGCTGCATTGTTAGAGTGGAATCAGGTGCAGCAAGCAAAAGAGTACTTAGAGCAGTGTACTGATGGAAGCATATTATTTTATCAAAAATATGCGATTTGTCTCGAAAAATTAGGGGATTACGAGCAGGCGGGGAAGATATTACAAAAAGGTTTTTTGAAGCTTCAACAAGCAATAGAGGCGGAAGAGGAATTAGAACAGAAATCAAAAGAGGAAGCAAAAGAGGAAGCAAAAGAGGAATCAAAAGAGGAATCAGAAGAGAAAGCAAAAGAGGAATCAGAAGAGAAATCAAAAGAGGAATCAGTAGGGGAATCAAAAAAGACATTACATGCTTGGAAGAAGATGTATGAAGTAGTGGATTATAGACTAACCCATAAAGACTATATCAATGAGGATATATACGAAGAATTATTATATGACTGTATGACATATTTAAAAGAGTTTTTACCAGTTGGTTATGTAAAGTTTCATGTTCCATATTATGTTGAAGTGTTAGAAAAAAAACGCAGATATAAGGATATTTATAAGCTATTAAAGGGATTTTCCTAAAATATAACGATATATGCGACTAAGATGGTTATTTGAGTAGTGATTTTCTCAAATATACCGTCTTTTTCTTATGTAAAATATTCGATATACTTAAGTCAGCGATGAATACGATTATATATAGACCTGAACTAAATTAACACCAATAGTTTGCGGGCTATGGAAAGGCATGGTTATTAATTTGAATACTAGAAAATCTACCTTATGGACATCTAATTTTACAATAATTACATTAGGCACTATCATCAGTGCAATCGGAGGAGTTGCAGTTAATTTTTCCTTCTCCTTTGTTGTTCTAGATAATACTCAAAGTACCTTATTAGCAGGAATATTCCTTGCAATATCAATGATACCAGGTATTCTTCTCCCGATTCTGATATCACCTTATCTAGACCATTTTAAAAGAAAGCCAATTATTGTTGGAATTGATGCATTTAATGGCATTTTATATTTGGCATTTGGCGTATATTTGATGATTAATAAATATAATTTTCTTAGCTATACGTTATTTTCTTTAGTGACAGGGTCCACTGGAACAATTTATCAATTGGCTTACACAAGCTTCTATCCAAACTTAATTCCGGAGGGGTATGCACAGAAGGGATATACAGTGTCCAGTATGATTTATCCTACCGTTATGATAGTTATGAATCCAGTTGCAAGTTTACTATACTCAAATTTTGGTATGGGTTGGGTCTGCATGATAGAAGGTGTTTTATTATTATGTGCTTCTCTTATGGAGACTCAGATAAAAGTAGAAGAAAAGGTTTCTCATAAAGGTCATTTTTCTCTAAAAGAATACTGGAATGATTTATCGGAGGGAATTCGTTATTTAAAAAAGGATAAGGGTTTACAAAGAATTTATTCGTATATGCCAATTACTCAAGGAATCAGTCAAGGTAACAGTAGCTTAATTAAGGCATATTTTATGGCGACGCCAGGTCTTGGGATAACTCTTTATTCCATTTTTACGATTGCAGAATTTATTGGTAGAACGATAGGAGGCATAATTCACTACCGAATAGAGATCAAAGCGCAGAAGAGATTTCGCTTTGCATTTCTTGTCTATCAGTTGTATAGCTTTATGGATATGATTTTATTATGGATTGGATATCCATTTATGTTATTGAATCGTTCGATCTGCGGATTTCTTGGAATTAATAGTGCTACATTGCGTGAAAGCAGTGTACAAAATTACATACCAGATGATAAGAGAGCAAAATTAAATGCAGTATTTCAAGCAACATTCTCACTTTCAGGAATGCTATTTAGCGTTATTATTGGTGGGTTAGGAGAGATTGTGAGTTACCAAATGGCGATTGTAATTATGTCACTCATCAATATGTTGTTATGTTATTTCATTATGTATCGTGGTAGAGAAAAGGTAAAAGAAATTTATAATCATATCTATTAAGTTGATTTGCAAGAAAAGAAAGTTTAATTATAAATGATTGGGACTAATATTTCAAATAAGCTTGCAAATAAGATATTTAATTAGCTTACTAATAAGTATAAAACAAGCTTGCAAATAAGTATAAAGCAAGCTTGCAAATAAGTATAAAGCAAGCTTATCATTCAGGAAATCCCCAAAGCTGCGGTCAATGACCTCAAAGCCATAGGCTGGGGCTAGAACTGAAAGGTGTTTAGTCTGTCACCACCCTCGTCATATAATAGTCCACCATCTTGTTTTTGAGATTTTTTTAAAACTAAAATAATACATAATGTTTCTAGATTTGCTTATACTTCTATAATAGAATTGAATGATTTTTTAGAAGTATGAGGTGGCAAAATGAAAAGAAGGAAATGTTCTTGTATAGAAATTGCAGCATTTATAACGATTACAACGGTGGCTGCTCTTTGTACAAAAAAATGTTTTAATAAAAATCGAAAAAACAATATGAAACGGTATTTTGACCTAAAGGAAGCGCTAGATACAAATCGTGATGTTTATTTTATTGGAGGCGGTTTAGGGTCCTTAGCTGGTGCGGCGTATCTGATTAGAGATTGTAGGATGAGTGGCGACCGTATTCATATCATAGAAGCTCTTCCTATACTTGGTGGAAGTAATGACGGAGCAGGAGATGACCATTCTGGCTTTAGTTGCCGTGGTGGCTGTATGTTAAATGAAGAAACCTACGAGAACTTCTGGGAGCTGTTCCAAAGCATACCATCGATTGAGATGCCAGGAAAAAGTGTAACAGAAGAGATATTAAATTTCGATCATTTACACCCAACCCAAGCTCAGGCAAGATTAATCAATAAAGATGGAAAAATTTTAGATGTTCATAGTATGGGATTTAATACAAAAGACCGACTTTTACTTGGAAAGCTTATGCTTACGCCGGAAACAAAGCTTGATAATTTGACGATTCAAGAATGGTTTAAGAACAGCAAGAACTTCTTTAAAACGAATTTCTGGTACATGTGGCAAACAACATTTGCATTTCAAAGGTGGTCAAGCTTGTTAGAATTCAAGCGATATATGGAACGAATGATATTTGAATTTTCTAGAATTGAGACGTTAGAAGGTGTTACAAGAACGAGGTTTAACCAATATGAATCTGTTGTTTTACCACTAAAAACCTATCTAGAAAAACATGGTGTAGATTTTAGCATGAGCGCAGCTGTTGAGGATATTGATTTTGCAGAAGGGGAAAAGATAACAGCGACTAAAATTCATACTCTAAGGGACGGAATAAAGGAAGTGATTACTTTAAAATCGACGGACCTTTGTATAATGACCAATGGTTGCATGTCAGATAATTCCACTGTGGGTGGGCTTCATACACCACCAAAGGTAGATTTTTCTGCCTCACTATCGGGGAAACTTTGGTCTCGTGTCGCTAGTAAAAAGCCTGGACTTGGTAATCCAGAACCTTTCTTTGACCATCCATATGAGACAAATTGGGAGAGCTTTACTGTAACACTAAAAGGAAATATTCTCTTAAGAAAAATTGAACAGTTCTCTGGAAATATACCTGGTAGTGGTGCTCTTATGACGTTTAAAGATTCCAGTTGGTTAATGAGTATTGTAGTTGCTGCTCAGCCACATTTTAAAAGCCAACCAATGGATACTACAATTTTCTGGGGTTATGGACTGTATACTGACCACATTGGTGATTACGTAAAGAAGCCTATGCGAGAATGTACCGGTGAAGAAATCTTAATCGAGTTGTTGCATCATCTTCATTTTGAAAAAGATGAACAACGTATTCTTAAGGATGTTGTTAATGTGATACCTTGTATGATGCCTTATATTGATGCACAGTTCCAGCCAAGAAAAATGAAGGACAGACCTTATGTAGTACCAAAGAATTCCACCAACTTCGCCATGGTAAGCCAGTTTGTAGAGATTCCAGAGGATATGGTCTTTACAGAAGAGTATTCCATTCGTGCAGCTCGTATTGCAATATATACCTTAATGAAATACAAAGAAAAGAAAATTTGCCCGGCTACACCATATAAAAAACAGCCTAAGGTATTGTTGAAAGCAATAAAAACTGCATATCGTTAGCTGAACAACTATGAAATTAGTCATAATATGGGATGTGAATGTATCATAAAAAGTCGTATGAACGGTATCGTAAAATGATGTGTATAACTTCATAAAAGGTATATGAATTTATTTAAAAAATAGATATAGGTTGAAAAAGAAAAAGGACGTTAACTTATTTTTATTATGAATCAATAAAAGCAGAAAGCATGAAATTGTTGATGTACAATTCATGCTTTCTGCTTTTTTATGAAAATTCTGCATCATTAGCTACTGCTTTTTAGTATAAAATCTGTTTATCATGATAAGTTTACACATGATTATCTACTGCCTTTTATTCTGGTTTATGATATTTTCAATACTACGAATTAGCTTTTTGTATATTCGTATTTCCACAACGAGCATTCAAATGCTTGTTAAATACTTTAAGAAATACAGTCGTTGTTACAATGGCACAAATCGTATCACTTAACGGCTCAGCATAGAATGCGCTTTTTGCTGTAAATAATGAGGTTAATAATATCATATATACCACATAAGAGCTTTTACGGAATAAGGATAAGGCAAGAGCAGTTTTTGTACGACCTAAAGCTGTTAGTCCATCTATCAGTGCATATTGAAAGGAAAGAGGGATGATACCAAGTGTAAATGTTTTAATACCCCAAACAGATAGCTGTGTTAAGGAAGTATCCGTGGTAAAGATTTTTACAAAGTACTGCGGAACACTACGGGAAACTAGAAACATAAAAGAAGTAAATGCTAAACATAGTATCAATATTAAACGTTCTGCTTGTTTGATACGATCAGCACGTGCAGCTCCGTAATTATAAGAGATAATAGCTTGCGTTCCACCAGTTATTCCAACCATAGGGCCTGTGATTAGTAACATATAGCTTTGAACTATAGTAGCTGCTGATATTAATAAATCGCCTTCGCTAGAACCACCAGAATGCTGTAATACAGCATTCATAATAATGATAATAATACTATCCGATGCTAATATAATAAATGGTGATAAACCAATAGAAATTATCTTCTTAACGATTGACTTGGAGTATCCACCAAAGGTTATGCGTATAGGTACTTGCTTACGGAATAGAAAAATTAACGCAAATAGACACGAAAACATCTGCGCAATGACAGTAGCAATCGCAGCCCCAGCAACCCCCATATGAAATCCGAATACAAATACGGAATCAAGTATAATATTACTAATAGCACCGATTAGGACAGTTGTCATACTAACCATCGAGTAACCCTGACAAGTAATAAAATAATTCAATCCAATACTTAATAAAGCAAAAAAGGTTCCAGCGGTATAGATTGTCATATAAGTATTAGCATATGGAAATGTGACATCACTTGCTCCGAATTTATAGAGTAAGAAATCCTTGGAAAGTAAAAAAATAAGAGTTAAAGTTCCGGATAGAATAAGTAACATTAAGAAGCTGTTCGACAAAATTTGCTCAGCTTCCTTCTTTTTTTGTTCTCCCATTTTCATAGCCATTAAGATGGACCCGCCTAATCCAACCAAAGTACCAAAGGAGGAGAGTAAAGTTACGATTGGACCACATACCCCAACACCTGCTAATGCTACGTCTCCAATTTCAGGGATATTCCCAATATACATACGGTCAACAATACTATAGAGTACATTTACTAATTGAGCAATCATAGTAGGGATTGCTAGTTTAAAAACTAATGAGGAAATATTATCTTTCCCCAAATCATTTGTCTTTTTCATAGATAAGTTTCTTCCTTTTTCATGACAAGGAAAAGTTCGCGAAGCATGCTTTTTCTTGTCTGTGTGTTATAGATGCAATTATGAAGATTTTATTAATCACACCAAAGTAATATAGTAGCATAAATTAGTAGATTATCAAGTAGAAAATAGAAAATTATCTTAGGTATTTTAATAAGTTTATGAAATTAATTAAACGATTATAATACTTGGTAATAAAAACCTGTAATAAAAACCTGGTAATAAAACCTGAAATAAGACTTATTAAAAGGCTTGATAAAAGAAAACATGGTAAAAGAAAGAAAACTTAGTTAATAACTTAAAAAGAATTTGTTTAATTTGATTATAAAATTTGATAATATAATCTGTCATCTCTTAATTAATGCTTAGATATCTTTTGTAAACATATAGTATAAAGAAGATTGATATTTTGGAGGAATCCGTGATAAGAAAAGATACCATAAAGACCTCAACGTATCTATTGATCTTTTTACTTATGATTTCTATGGGATTTCATCTTTATGATCATAGCAGCTATGGACAAATTGCAGTGAGTGCAGAGGAAGTGGATCGATATAAGCTAAATACTGAATTATTGTTAAAAGCAGTGGAGGAGTTAGGGGTATGTACTCCTAATGCAGCGTTAGATGTATTTATTAAAAGTATCAAGGATAGAAATGGAGCAATGATGTATTCTATTTTATGCGATTCTTTAAAGAAGAATTATCTTTCCCGCTTAGAAGAAAATTCTCCTTACTGGGTCACTGGAGTTTCTAGTCCTTGGGTATCACAAGTAGATATTATAAAAGAAACAAAGAAAAAAGACGGAAGTTATGAATATGAGTTATTGGTAAAGACATTAACCTCAGCAGGTCCAGACCGAGAATATAAGGGGGAACTTACCATACAACGTGATGGTGATTTTTATAAGATTTGTCGTATTTTTTTTGAGAAAGACTTTGGTATATATACAGGGGTTACTATATCAGGAAAAATGTGAGATTTTTTGATTCGTAAAATTAATACAACAGTTGAATTTGAATGACTTAAACTCAGAAAAATCCTAAAAATGTCGAAAAAGATAACATCCCCTAGTTGTGAACTTTCTAATTTCGTTGTACAATAGAAAGGTGACCTTGTGAATTGTGTCGTTAAGGTTATAACAGTAAGGAGGACTAGTATGATACCTGGAATAGTAGCAGAAGCAAACAAAGCAATAAAATATGGGGATTACATGGCAGCAGTTCGTTTATTAGAGCCACAGGATGAGGCAAATCCATATGTATTATCTACGTTAGGGAAAGCATTTTTCTTTCTAGGAAGATTTGAAGAATCCTATAAAATATATCATCGTCTTTTTTGCGAAGACATAGTGAAACGTGAGGAAGCAGAAGTACCATTTGATGAATTTGATTCAGATGGAAGAGAAATGATGGTATCGATTGAAAATCTCGGTATTCCTCAGATGACGGATAGACTCCCAAAAGCTGTGAGCTTTTTATATCCTCAGAGTGAGGAATCTCCAAAAGAAATCTATGAAGAAAGCAAAAAGCTTCAGAAATTGATGGATGAATGTGCTTTAAAGGCAAAGAATGACGAGAAACTTGCAATGAAGCTTATTCTTGATAAGATCGATGTGCTACTTAATTCGAAAGATCAGAGAGAAGTAGCGCTTGGATGGTTTTATCACGGTGAATTAAATTTTCGCCGAAAGGATTATATGGAGGCTTATAAATGCTATTTAAAAGCAGCGACCACTGAAGTTCATAAAGCTCTTTATTATGGCTATGCTGGAAATATGCTTATGAAACTGCGTGAGCAAAATCCAAATCTCCTTGGTATTGCTTCTATTTTAACAAATCGAGCAATTGAGCTAGATTTTAATAATGCAAAATGGCATTATAATCAAGGTCTTATATTGATGGGCTTATCGAAAGTATTCGGAACTGGTGGAAGTGGACACCAGGCATTTTTAAAGGCAGCAAAAAAAGAATTTGCATTTGCTTATCAAGCATGCCGGATAGAGCAATTAAAATTACGAGATGAAATTGAAACCATCTATAATGATGTTAGACAATTAATTTATTAAAAATACGAGGTGTTGGTACGATTTTTTGTAGCAACACCTTTTTTGATATTTAAGAGTTTGCCTTGTAATGAGGATAGTAAGATAATAAGATAACTTCTTCTATATAAACCAGCACTACTGCGCGGTAACTGAAGGTACGACAATGTATAATAAAAAGTTTAATGTATAATTTGACATAAAGTTTTCACAATAGTATAATGTAGACAGAAAAGAAAAAGGTGGTATAAGAGAACATGAATATATAGTGACTGAACAATGTAATTGGTAGATGTAGAGTAACTTTACTGTGAATTTAGGTAAGGTCTATTTATATTTCCATTTCGTTTAGTCATGAGACGTTCTATCTGTTAGTCAGATACTAGAATAGTCATGAGACATTCTATCTGTTAGTCAGATACTAGAATAGTCATGTTCAGAATATCACTTAGGTATAACCATACTCATAAGAGATGATTATAGTTAAGAAACGATGTTTTAGATCCGTTCTGAACGAAGTGGTGTTTAGGAGGGATTTTTTTTATGCTATTATATGGACAGAATATAAAAAAAGAATATGGGATACAAAGTGTACTTGATATAGGTAAACTTGCTATTGAAGATGGGGATCGTATCGGCCTAGTTGGACGAAATGGGGTTGGAAAAAGTACCTTATTTGGTATATTGAGTGGAAGAATTGAATGTGATGAGGGAGTCATAAAGAGAAATTGCGAAATCGCTGAAATATTACAAAGCGGTGAGACGGATGGTAATGCGGATGGTGGCTTACGAAGCAGATTTAAGTTAAAAGATAGTGCGATAAAAAGTGGTGGAGAAAAAACAAGGCTCGCAATAGCATCTGCTTTCTCAAAACACGCCCCTTTACTATTTGCAGATGAGCCTACTACTAATTTAGATGTAAAAGGAATCGAGCTTCTAGAGAAAATGCTTTGTGGGTATCGTGGTGCAGTTGTACTAATTTCTCATGATAGAGAGTTATTAGACAGAGTATGCAATCAAATTTGGGAGCTAGAAGATGGGGAGCTAAGGATTTTCCAGGGTAACTATACTTCTTGGTATGAACAGCGAAAGAGAGAGCGTGAATTTGAACAATTTGAGTATCGTCAATATGTGAATGAGAAAAAACGGTTAGAAAAAACAATCTCAGAAGTGAAACAGGATGCAGTTAAGGTTGCAAAGCCTCCAAAGAGAATGAGTTCCAGTGAATGGATGTTATATAAAGGAACCGCATCCATTCAACAAGGTCATGTTCAGGGAAGAGCGAGTGCCTTAATTAGTAGACTAAGTCATCTAGAAAAGAAAGAAAGGCCCAAGGATATTCCTGAAGTGTCAATGAAACTTGGAGAAATGTCGAAGATAAAGGCTAAGGTTGCAGCAAAAGCTGAGAATATCACGATTTCTTTTGGAGACCGCACGATATTTGAGGATGCCAGTATAGCAATAGAAACTGGGAAGAAGACCTTTTTATTGGGCGAAAATGGAACCGGAAAATCAAGTTTAATTAAAGCAATATTACAGGAAAATGAGCATACCTTTATAACCAAAGATGCGAAGATAGGATATTTTTCACAGGAGCAAGAGAATTTAAACTATGAGGAAACCGTCATTGAAAATGTAGTTTCAACTTCTGTAGTCCCTCGTCATATTTGTAGAGCTGTACTAGCCAACCTATATATGAAGGAGAATGATATTGAGAAGAAAGTACGAGTTTTATCAGGTGGTGAGAGAGTTAAGACGGCAATAGCGAAAGTCCTAGTATCCGGTTGCAATTTTCTTGTTCTTGATGAACCAACCAATCATATGGATATCTATACAATGGAAGGTTTGGAACAACTATTATCAAGTTATGATGGAACGCTGTTAGTGATATCACATGATCGAAAGCTCGTTGAGAACCTAGCAGATATTGTATATGAAATTTCTGATCAAAAGATTCGTAAGTTAGATATTTAAAAGATATTTTTTATTCGTAACAAGAAAAAGAGCGCAAACGTTCTTTTTCTTGTTATATAGGGTAGAAGATTTTTATCTTCTGCCCTATTATTTTTGTCTAATCAATAAATTTAAGGTTAAGTATACAATCATGATTCCTGTTTTTGTTAGGTGAATCTATGTTCCATAATCCTATAGTAAGCTTTTTAAGAAAACGCTATTAAGTCAATATTGTTAGCGAATTCTGTTATGTAAACATAATTAAGTGAACATTGTTGGGTAGAATCTGTTAAGCAAATATTATTAAGTGAATATTGTTAGGTAAAATCTGTTAAACAGATATTAATAAGTGGACGTTGTTAGGTGAATTATGTTAAGCAAATATTTGTATGTAAACTCTCTTATATAAACAACGCTTAATTTTTGACATACATAAATAAACTAAAATCCGTACATTTTTACTAACATCTGAAATTATATTACATATTATATTATAAATAGTGATTCCAATGATTTTAAACATAATAATAGATGTAGGCATGAATCATTAGTTTCTTTACATATACATAGTATAGGTTATGTTAAGGTAAGAAAAAAGGACAACTTCATCTCCTTGCATTGGAGGGTGCTATGAAAGAAATTTTAATATTGATCATTACATTGTTGCTTGCTGTTATAGCATACATTTGCTTAAAGCAGAGAAAAAATTATTATAATCAGTATTCTTGGTTTCAGAAAAAAGATGGAGCAAAGGTGAAAAAAAATTCCTGGTTTCAAAATATATGGGAGGAGAAAAAGGAAGCGCAAGAGGAAAAGAAGTCGATTATAAAGGAGAGACAAACAAAAGAAGTAGAAAATATAGTCAAAGTGTATTCAGCGAGCAGTGAAATAAGAAATGAAAATCCAATGATAATAAAACAAAAGATCGTAGAAGATTACATGGAAGTATATCAAAAATGTGAAGAGTATAGGCAAGAAGAAAACTATAATAAATTATTAGTTAGTATAGTACCTTCCATTCAAAGAAGTTTAGGGCTTTGTCATTATGTTTTACCCAAAAAAGAGTTATGGTCAGATGCTCCTAAGTTGATGTGTGAAATCAAAGAATCATTAGTGAGTAATATAAAAGAAGCTGGATTTTTACTCAATTCCTCTGGTAAGTTTGTTATTTCCTCAATTGATTCTGAAATGGAACGTACTAGACTATTGCAATTAAATCTAGAGGATTTAAAAGAAAAACTTAAAAAGAAAAAATCAGAAGTAGCAATAATACATCGATATAGTGAAATGAAAAAAATCTGCAAAGAATCAGCATCATGGATTTCTAGATTACAGATTATCCTTGAACAGATTGTAGAACAAGAAGTAGTATTAGAATCTAATTGTAATGAGCTTAATGATATATGTACCATGTTAGAACGTACTTTTGAACAAAATGGATTTCATTTTTTCTACTATGAAGATTTAGTGGAAGAATCTAAAATAGCAAAAAGTTTTCGCAACTTGGAGGAATGTTCTTATTCCTATCCAGCATTGTGTAGAAAAATGGAGCGTATCGGGTTTCAGATTTTTCTCAATTATTGCGGTTGCTATAAGGAGTTTAAGTCATAATAGCTATATTATATAAGCGGTTGTTCTATCTTTTATTCAGTTATTTTTTCATAAAGTAGTAAGTAATTATATAATCAAGTAAAAGTATTTTCATGAACTTTTACTTGTTATGAAAATTGGTGGTGAATCGAAAGAAGGATTCACCACCAAATCTAAATCTAAATATTCACTTTTCACTACATAAGCTAATGCGAAAGAGTAAGATAAACTGGCGTAACGATTCAATTAAGTCATAGTTGCCATCTCGTTTGGCCCAATCCGCACTATAACCTCGAAGAAGAACCATTAGCATCCTTGTTGTTTGTTTGGGGGATTGCTTTAGATGAAATTGTTTTTTGTCTTCACCACGACTTAAAATTTGTTCTAATATTTGAAAGATCCCACGCTCCTCATCTAGATAATTAGGAGAATCATTCTTTAAGGGTGCTACACTAATGCATCGACATGTTTCAACACCATTTCTGATTATATAAATTCCATAATGTTCGCAAAAGGTAACAAGATTACTTGTTTCATCCTCAGTAAAATTTTTAGTTACCTCATTCAAAAAATAGTCATCGATATCAGCAAATAGAGCATAAATCAAATCTCCTTTTTGAGGGAAGTAATGATAAAATGTTCCAGTTGAGATCGAAAGTTTTTGACAAAGACCACGAATAGTTATATTTTCATAACCTTCTGCATTAATTAAGTCTGTGATCTGAGTAAATAATTCTTGTTTTCTTAAATTAAACTTTTTTTGAGGGTTCATAAAAATCCTTCTTTCCCAATTCTTTTACGATACAGGAGATAGCATTTTGATACTATTACCTTAATAATTGTTTTGATAGCAATTTTCTTAAAAGGTTTTGTATATTATTTAATATACATGTATTTTTAGTTACTATTATAGTAACATAAAAAAATTTTTTCGTCAAAATACAGGGAAAGAGGAGCATAGGAAAACTGTAAGATACAGCTTCTTTTGCTCCTCTAAACATTAAGTCAAATTAATAACAATGCTTTTCCATAACATTAATTCGTTATATTATTTTTGAAAACCTGCTGCATTGGTTCCTGCAATACGTCCAAATACTACAGTATCAGTAAGTGCATTACCGCCAAGTCGATTGCTACCGTGGATTCCTCCGGTAACTTCACCAGCTGCATATAAACCTTTGATGACTTTTCCATCTTTATCAAGTACTTCTGTATTATTATTAATTTGCACACCGCCCATAGTATGATGAACAGTAGGTACTCTTACAGCTGCATAGTATGGTGGATTGTTAATACCGTTATTTGCCTTATTAGTATCAGTAAATAATGCTCGGCCGAACTCATCCGTCTGACCTTCTAATTCACCACCAAGGCAGTAACGATTATAGTCATTTACAGATGAAGTTAAGTTTTCAGATGAAACGCCCATAAGTCCTGCAAGTTCCTCTAAAGTATCAGCTTTATAAGCACGACCAGAAGCTACAAGATCAGCAATACTCTCTCCAAAGTTATTTATTTCATCACCTTTAGGATAAGTGTCACTATCCATTACGATATACATAGTAGCATCTTTTTGATTAAATAAACCGAGAGTCATTTCATCACGACGACCAGCTTCATTAACGAAACGATTACCATCTAAATTAACAAAGATACGACTTTCTACAGAATGTTCGATATTACCAGAGAGGCTTCCGGTATTTGGATCACCAAGTGGTAATAACTGAATGTTTCCCATCTGAACTAAATTAGCTCCAACTTTTTCTGCCATTATGATACCATCACCAGTAATACCACTTGTGTTTGTGCTTGGAATGGACTCGTCAAGGGATGGCCACTTGTTTAATATTTCATTGGCATCCTGACGCATCTCAACGTTCTGGCTGAAACCACCAGTTGCTAATACAACACCGTTGTTAGCATTTACAACAACTTTATTTCCTGTTTTTCCGGTACATACAACACCAGTGACAACACCATCAACCGTAATAAACTCTTCCGCAGTAGTGTTATATACCATCGTAATTCCGGTATTATTATCTAGAAAGTTCTGATAAGTCTTAAAGAAACCAGTTCCTTCTGGCTCTACAGGTTTATGTGCTCGAGGCCACATACCACCAGTAACGGTAAAGGTTTCATCATAAAATTCCATCCCAAGACTCTTAAGCCATTCAACACCATTCCATGCATTATCAATTAAAGTTTTAACTAAAACAGGATCACCTTCCTGATCACCACCATTAAATGTTTGCTCATAGTGAAGAGCAGTACTATCATTATTTGCTAATGCTGTTTCACTACCTTCATCAACGGCATTTAGTGCTCCACCAGAAAGGATCGTATTTCCACCCATTTTACTTGTTTTTTCAATAACAATTACACTTTTTCCTGCTTGTTTTGCAGTTACTGCAGCAGCCATACCAGCACCACCAGCACCAATTACAACAACATCAGCGGAAAGTTCTTGGTCTTCTACTTTATCTACTATTTTTTTAACTTCAAGTAAAGTGTTGATATCTTCATCAGATAATCCAGCTTGCTTTAAGCTTTCTACAACACCATCAATAATAGCGTTGCTTGTTAAAGTAGCACCGGATACTACATCGACACCAAGACCTTGAATTTCCATAATTTCAGCTGGAATGGATAGAACTGCTGGTTCACCTATGCCAGGAGTCTCGCTGTGTTCAATTTGGATATCTGTAATTGCATTCTCAGATACGGTTACAGTTACAGTCATCTCATGCATTCCGGTTACTTTAGCGGAGTATGTACCTGGGGTATAGGTTAAGGTTCCATTAGAAACAGCTCCCTCTGTTGGAACTGGGGTTGGTGTAGCAGAAGTATCCTCCGGATTCTTCTTAGAGCACCCGGCAAGTGTAGCTACTGTTAACATAGCAACTAAACCAAAGGTCATCATTGTTTTTGTCGACTTTTGTAAAAATTTTTTTCTCATAAATCCTCCTATTATAATAATGATAAAAAAGTGAAATAATATAAAATTAGAACATGTATTAGAACATGTACTAGAACATATATGTTAAATTTATAACATAATAAATGATAGAAATCAACCCTTATATTTGAAAAAATGCTAAAAAATAGTTAAAAATATTTAAATTATTTCATTATAGCTTTTTAATTTTATTTAAATCTAAAGATTCAATAGTAATATTTTCTATTTATTTTGTCTAAAAAATATCTATATATCATGAATTTTCTACATCAGTATGTGTACACACATTAAGACTCATAATGATTTGAAAACCAGTATGATTACGATATACTATATTTTTCTTACAATATTATAGAATATTTTATTTTAATTCCAATATAATTTAATATTGACTTTAATATAATTAAAGTTTAAACTTAATATTATTAAAGGAGTGATGTTATGGCAATTGAAGTTGTTCCAGAATGGATGGCAAATTTAGATGATGAAGACATTTCATTTATTAAAAAGTTCATACTTGCCTCTGGTTCTTTAAAAGAGATAGCGAATCAATATAATGTTACGTATCCTACAGTTAGATTAAGGCTGGATAAGTTAATACAGAAAATCAGAATCGGTGAAGACACTACGAATGACCCGTATGTTGCCTTGATAAAGCGTCTTGCTGTGAATGATAAAATTGATTTTGATACGGCTAAGATATTAATTTCAGAATATAAAAAAGTGGGGAGGGAGAATTAGTATGGATGGATTGTTTGATAGATCGTTGTTTTTATTGGTTTTTTTTGTAGGGTTAATAGGGTTGCAAGTATTTCTATCAAAAAGAAAAAATAAATGGTTGGGATTAATCTTCCCATTATTCTGTATCTTTTTTTCAGTAGTAACAATTCTTTTATCCATTTCCTCATCATGGTTGCTGATAGCACTTATTATGAATATACCGACTATTATATTTCTAGTAATTTATTTCGCATGCAGAGGACAGTTTAATAGGAACAATGAACTTGAGAAGATGAATATTCTAGATTTAGAATGAGAAAAAGGTATATTTAATAGATATAATAAGGTTCCAATTTAGTGTTTATAAATATCTACAGCATAAATCATCTAAAAAACTCCAACCACTGTACTATGGTTGGAGTTTCTTTGATGTCTGCTTGAAGCAAATAAATACAAAAACTTTATCTATATTGTGGTAATATCTTATTAGTAGTATACTAAGTAGATGTACATTAAAACAAAAATAGATTGTAACTAAATATAATTAATTTAAGCTATTAGAACAAGAAGATTGTAATTTTTGTATACGTTTGATTAACTTTAAAATTATTGAGAAGATTAAAAATATAATATTAGTGATAGAGTAGGAGAGAAAAGGTGATAAAATGAAAGTAACTGCAAAAGAAGTCTTTAATATACCAAATATTTTGTGCTATATTCGTTTCCTATTGGTTCCATGTTTTGCAATTAGTTATCTAAGGGCAGATAAGCCGAGAGATTATTATTTAGCAGCATCTTTTTTATTGATTGCAGGTATTACTGATCTTTTGGATGGGTTTATTGCTAGAAAATTCAATCAAGTAACAGAGCTTGGAAAAGCGATTGACCCAATTGCAGATAAACTTACACAAACGGCAATACTCTTGTGTACGATGTTCCGGGTGAAGGGTATGTTTTTGTTAGTGATATTATTTGCTGTAAAAGAATGTACGATGGGGGTTTGCGGTTATCTTCTATTAAAAAGAAACAAAAAGCTAGATGGTGCGATGTGGTTTGGTAAGGTTTCCACTGCTGTATTTTATGTTACTATGTTAATCTTAATAGCTTTTCCAACCTTAAATGTTGTTTGGATTAATTTATTGATGGTAACTACAGGGGCTTTTTTAGCTTTATCGTTTATACTCTATATTCCGGTATTTGCTAAGATGTTTCGTGAGAGCTGATGAGAATTTAAGTTAGAATAGAAAGCAAAGGTAGAATAGAAAGCCCAAAGGAAGAATGGAACAAACAAAGGAAGAATGGAACAAACAAAGGAAGAATGGAACAAACAAAGGAAGAATGGA
>NZ_DAMADT010000004.1:27542-67490 GCF_031997925.1 Lachnoclostridium sp.
ACAAAGCAAGGAAGAATGGAACAAAGCAAGGAAAGAATAGAACAAAGCAAGAAAAAAATAGAACAAAACAGGAAAGAATGGAACAAAACAAGGAAAGAATAGAAACCTAAGGATTTCATGAATTGGATTTCTATTCTTCTTTATTTTCTTTAAAGGTGTATTTTTTGTTTGAATAAAACCATTTTCTGGTTCAATCACAGGATAAAGTTGAAATAATAGGAGAAAAATTATGAAGATTTAAAGGAACGTATCTTCTATATTTTTTCAATTTTTATCTGTATTTCAGTAACATAATCTTCGGATTTTTTAGTAGTTAAACTATCTAAAATACAATATTCATAGGCGGGGGAGGCTATCTGATAACCTTCCTTTTTTATATAATCAAGAAGGAACTGATAAGTATCAGTAATATTTTTATAAGGTCCTTGGTGATAACATTTTGCATAAGTCCCCTTTGCTTTCTTATGATAGGTCCCTTTTTCTGGTGCTATTTGCAGTGGAAGAAATGCAAATTCGAAACAGATAAAATTGCCTGATAATAGATTTTCTTTGGAAACCATATCACCTATTTGATAATAATATGGATAGTTATTATTATTCGCTTTCGTTAACAGTCTTTTTATGGCTAAATCAACTTCTAATAGCCCGTTAGGAGTTGTTACCGGTTCTATTGCAAAATATTCCGTTTTTTCTAATGTAGTTATCTGAACACGCTCATTGACACGGTCAAACTCTTGCAAAGTTCTTAATTTATAATTCAATCTATTTTCGATTAAAGAAAGCTGTTTTATCTTTTGTTTTATTTCTTTTTGCTGATTTTTTAGTAGGGTTATGGCATTATCGCTGTTACGATGATTCATAAAATCTTTGATTTCCTTTAAGGATAATCCAATTTCCTTAAGTATTAGTATGCTATCTAATACTTCGATTTGATCTGCAGTATAGTAACGGTAGTTATTATTGGAGTCAACTAATTTTGGCTTAAATACATCCTCCTTATCATAGTAGATAAGGGTCTGCTTGGATAGTCCGCTCAATTTAGCAATTTCACCGACTGTAAACTTCGTATTCATGAATGATAAAAACCTCCAATATTTTTCTTGACAATATAGTTACTATATCCTTTATAGTATATCATGTCAAGAAAGTCATACGTATGGCTTTCTTATTTTATTCAGAGAAAGTTTCATTGAATTGCATATGAAATAAATAGGGAAAGAAATTAATCAGTTTTGTGGAGGTTGAAATGAAGAAATTTAACATAAGAAAAGATGCAATCAAGCATTATGGCATTCTTTTATTAGGAGTTGCTATATTAGCCTTTGGATTATTTAATATACACAGCCAAAGTAATATTACGGAGGGCGGTGTACTTGGAATGATTTTATTATTAAAACATTGGACGGGACTCTCTCCAGGAATCACAGGGATATTCTTAGATTCCTTATGCTATTTTATTGGATTTAAATTATTGGGTAAGGAATTTTTAAAAAATGCTTTGATTGCTAGTGTAGGATTCTCCTTCTTTTATAATATTTTTGAACATATTGGATTTATTATTCCTGATTTAAGTAGTATACCATTGCTTGCAGCTATATTAGGTGGATTATTTGTTGGTATCGGTGTTGGTCTTGTAGTTCGTATGGGTGGCGCTTCCGGTGGTGATGACGCCCTTGCATTGATAATTGCTAAACTTTCTGGATGTAATATTTCAAAAGCATATTTTGCAACTGATTTTGTTGTACTATTATTGTCACTTAGTTATATACCAGTACAAAAAATATTTTATTCTTTGATAACTGTTACTTTATCCTCGTATATAATAGGACTTATACACAAGGACAAAAAAAAGGATAACAAAGAGGTAGCTACCTGTTAGGTATCAAGACTGCTTTTCTTGCAGTTGTTCGATAGTCAGATAGATAATCGAACGGAAATGATTGATGTATATAAAATAAAGCCAAATTGCTATAAATGATTGCTCATGATATAATAATTTAGTATCTTTATATTGTAATATGTTCTTAATGAGATACAAATAGTAAAGACTGAGCAGGCGATGGACCTTTTTAAGGTCATGGGGCTGGGCCATCTAATTATGGCAGCAGGTGATTATGGATGCACATCTGTGGGACAGTAAGTATGTTCCCATAGATGTGCTTTTTTTGTACATAAAATAATATTATTTAAATAAAGAAATCATTCTGACTGCTATTATGAAAGGAGCGTTTTTATGAATAATGTTAAATCTATAAAAGCTATGAGCAATGTCGTTTTGAACATAAACAAACAGTACTATATTAAAAAGTATGGAATTGATTTCTATAAAAAATTTAAAAAAGGCGTAAATAATAAACTGAATGAAATAGTGCCTGTAGTTCCTGATATAGGAGAACATAAATCCAGCTATTTCATGGTTATTTTTTATATAGCTTGGTTTAAGGTTTTAAAAGAAGCCAATGTATCCACAAATGATGCTAATTTTATTATCTGGGATGCTACAGAAAATTGCTTAAAGAAAATCCCCGGTATATTGATACCTTTCGCAAAAAAGATGTACATATTATGGGTTAATTTGGGAACATTATTTCTTGAATGTCTATATTTAACTAACCGCCTAGCATTCAAGAAAGGAGAGATTGTAAATGAACCCGTTTCAAGAAAAACCGAAATCTGTTGACTCCGCTTTTAAAAATTGGAGTGGAATCTACTTAAGACCTTATAATAAACATGAGGTAAGTCCATATACGAAAACCAGAATTATCTTAATGAATGGAACAGAATTTGAATCTGTTTGGTTTGGACACCAAACTCAGAGAAACTGTCCGAATAATGATATTCGTAGAGACTTAGCATTGATAAGAAGAGTGGAACAGCAACAACAAAAAGCTATCGCTTCGTTAAAACCTAAGGATGAGACAATTTTAGAGCATACCATAAGCTATGAGCAGCTAGCGGTTGATCTTACCGCTGAGTTAGCGAAGAGAGAGCCAGATAAGAATGTAAAAGCTGCTCTTGATTTTGCATTGCTAGAAGACTTTGACCATTTATATCGTTATTCGGATTTGTTAGAGGCTACGATGGGGGTTAAGTCAGAGGAATTGGTTGGCAATTATGCTGAGATTATGCCAGGTCGTCCTACCATTTCTGAGCATCGTTATCCATTTGATAATGTGAGATTTTTTATTAATTGTAAATCGGCTACCCCAATTACGAAGCTAAATGTAGCTATTATTACAGCGGCAGAACAGCAGACGATGAACTATTATATGAATGTGGCTGCTTTATATGATCATGATGATCTTGGAAGACAGTTGTATCAAGAAATAGGACTAATTGAGGAACAGCATGTTACTCAATATGGTAGTTTATTAGATACTAAGACAACATTCTTAGAAAATTTGCTTATGCATGAGTATACCGAATGTTATCTTTATTATTCTTGCTTTGAGGATGAAACTGACCTTTATATCAAAGGTATCTGGGAAGAGCATCTTCATCAGGAAGTTGCTCATCTTCATATGGCAGCAGACATGCTAAAGAAATATGAGAAAAAAGATTGGCAGGAAGTAATACCAGATGGTAATTTCCCTCAACTATTAACGTTACACGAGAATAAAGCATATGTACGTGATATTCTTGCAAATACCGTTCATAACACATCCAAAAAAGAAGAGTATGTAAATGTAGCTTCCTTAAGTAGTGATGAGAATTTCTTCAAATTCCAGAAGGCTGTAAATGAGCCAGTGGAAGAAGTGCCAACGCATATAGTGATACAATCCTATATAGATTCTAAGGGTGAGGATTATCGTTATCAAGATACGGATCATCCAGTACCAGCACTTAGTGATCGTACAAAAGATAATGTTTCGGTTGGACGCGAAGCAAACGCAAAGGAGTAATTGGTTATATGCCAAGTGTTGAAGCGAGGTACCTTTGGAACCCGCCTCGATACTAGATACAGGACATTTTTTAGGAGAAGGCTATGCTAGATTAGCCTTCTCCTATATATTACTCCTATATTTACAATTTCATTTACGAATTAAAGGTTGACTATGACAGCATGTCAGCCTTTATACTAGACTTTGTCCCAATGATTAATAATGTATTTATAGGAGGGTTTCAATGCAAAAGTTAAATTTGAAACGGCGGATAGCAATGTTCTTAGCTGCATTAATGTTGCTAACAACAATTATTCCATCGCCGCTTAGTCTGGTTGCAAAAGCATCTAGTACTAACATTGTCCTTATCGAAAGTAGTGGATGGTTAGAATCTGCATACGTGAAGTGGATGCCTATGGACGGGGTAGACGGATATGTAGTGTATGTTAAGAATGCTAATGAAGCGGATACTGCTTATGTTAAGTTAGACAATGAATTAATTAGAGAATATCCAACTTACTATAGGGCTGATGCCGTAGGGCTTTCGGAAGGTATTTATGTTCTTAAAATTGTCCCTGTTGTATCTGGGATAGAAGTTGAGGAGAGTGCAGCGGTAACTGATACTTTAATTGTATCGGCACATACAAGAGAAGGATTTGCATTTTCAGAGTTTTCAACTTACAAAACTGGTTCCGGTGGATATAATAATGATGGAACTGTAAGAAACGGCGCACAGATTATTTATCTTACCAATAAAAACAAAGATACTGTTACTTTAGATGTAATAACAGGCTCTAGTTCTGAGACTTGTACTGGTATTGCTGATATCATGCTAAAGAGAGAAAAAGGGAAAGATACAAGGCCTCTTATCATTCGTATAATTGGTAAAGTAGATACTCCCGCTGGAGTAAGTGGCTCTTTATTAAATATAAAGAAAACATCTAACGTGACATTAGAAGGTATCGGAGACGATGCAACAGCTTATGGCTGGGGTATTCTAGTTCGTGAAGGTAAAAATATTGAGATTAGAAACTTAGGAATCATGTGGTTTGGTGATGATGCAATTTCATTGGATACTAAAAATGAGAATGTATGGGTTCATAACAATGATTTATTTTATGGGGAACCAGGGCGTGCTTCAGACCAGGTTAAGGGAGACGGTTCCGTAGATATCAAAGGTTTTTCCACCAATGTAACGGTTTCTTATAACCACTTCTGGGATTCGGGTAAGTCTAGTCTAGCAGGAATGACGGAAACCCAAGAGTTTTTTATTACATATCATCATAATTGGTTTGACCATTCAGATTCACGTCACCCACGAATCAGACTTGGAAGTATACACATCTATAATAACTATTTTGATGGCGTATCAAAATACGGTATTGGAGCTGCAATGGGAGCTTCTGCATTTGTAGAGAATAATTATTTTAGGAATTGCCAATACCCAATGCTTTCTTCTGGCCAAGGTACCGATAAATATGATCCTAATACAGGTAACTATACCAATAAGGGAACTTTCTCTGGAGAAAATGGCGGTATTATTAAAGAATTTGGAAATTATATGATTGGTCAGGAACGATTTGTAAATCAAGATACAACACCAGACGCGGGACAAATTGATGCCTATACAGTGAAGAGCAGAGAGGAGCAAATCCCAGCTGATGTTGTAACCGTACAAGGAGGAACAAGATACAATAACTTTGATACCGATCCTAGTAGAAGATATCCATATTCCGTAGATTCTGCAGAAGAAGCGAAAGCTAAGATTGAATCTTATGCAGGACGTATTAACGGTGGAGATTTTCAATGGACTTTGAGTGAAGCGGAAGATACGAATTATGAAATTATTACTGAGTTACAAGCAGAAATTAAGAATTATACATCTCAATTAGTTTCCGTTGGTGGATTAGGAGACAAAAAAGAAGAACCAACCATAGTACCAACACAATCACCAATAGAACCAACGATAGCACCAACACAGCCACCAATTAGGGGAGATTATTCACATAATTTTACAACACAAAAACTTACAAGTTCTTTCTATTTGTTTCCAGGATTGGCTAATCTGGCGAACAATAAAGGTACCGTTACATACAATGGTATGACTCTTACGGAATGTTTAAAAATGGAAACCGATACACAGATAGTTTTTACTTCGCCTGCAGATGGTATTTATACCATGGTATTTAACCATACTACTGGTAAAGTTAATGCAAAAGTGAATGGTATAAAGTATACAGGGAATGAAGAAACGGGTATTCTAACAATTCCTGTATTAGCTGGAATAAAATATGCGATAAATAAAGCAGATACTGCTAATTTATTTTATATGAGTCTATCTTTGGATGATCTAGTAATACCAACAGTAACACCAACCATAGTACCAACAGAAGCACCAACACCAACAGATAAGCCGACAGTAACACCAACAGTAGCACCAACCATTGTACCTACAGCAACACCAACACCTCCGGAGTCTGTTGTAGATGGAGACATCTTTGTAGCACCAAATGCATCAGAAACAGGAGAAGGTACAATTGTTGATCCAATGGAGCTTACAGTTGCACTGACCAAAATAAAAGCTGGTAATACAATTTGGATGTTACCAGGAAACTATAAGTACAGTGAACCGATTGTTGTAGAAAAATGGAACAGTGGTAGTTTCGGTACTTATAAGACTGTAAGAAATTATATGGGTGGCAAGGTTATTTTAGATTTTTCGGAGCAGGTGTGCTTACCTAGCAATCGTGGTCTTGTACAAGATGCAGATTACTGGAAATGGTATGGAATCGATTTTAAAGGTGCCGGAGATAATGGTATGTTACTCTCTGGACATCACAACATAATTGAAATGTGCCAGTTTTATGAAAATAGAGATACTGGTTTACAATTAAGCCGTTATGATACTGCAGCTGCAACCATAGATTTATGGCCTAGTTATAACTTAATTAAGAATTGTACATCTTTTAACAACAGCGATGCTTTAGGTGAAAATGCAGATGGTTTCGCAGCAAAGTTAACTTGTGGCGAAGGCAATGTATTTGATGGTTGTATGTCTTATAATAACAGTGATGATGGATGGGATTTATATGCTAAGTCAGAAACTGGTCCAATAGGAGTAGTAACTATTCGAAATTGTATTGCCTTTAGAAATGGTAAATTAACGAACGGATCAGGTAGTGCAAGCGGAGATATGAACGGATTTAAACTCGGAGGTTCGGGAATTGCTACACCACACATAGTTGAAAATTGTATGGCATTTGAAAATGGTGCACATGGTTTTACAGATAACAATAATCCTGCACCACTTACGTTTAAAAACATTACATCATTTAACAACAGCTATCATAGTGGAAGTAAAAAGGCTAATTTCCAGATTGATCGTGCAAACGGACCAACCGTTTACGATGCAATTGGTATCAGTACCAATAAAATCGCTTCGGATAAGATTACATCAGCGATTGGATCAAAAATTGTATATATGAATAGTGGAAAATATTATGAATATGATGGAAGTATAGGAGGAGCCTTTGATTCAGCAAATAAAGTTGGAACAGTGATTACGCCAGTTGCTACTGATATTTTTGTTAATATCGTTGCACCAGATGTATCTACTGATTTCCATACTGTATGGAGAAACTCAGACGGTTCCATGAATACTCATGGTTTTCTACAAATAAAAGAGAATAGTAAATATGCCTCATTCTCAACGGATGGTGGTTTTATTGGCGCAGTTTTTAAAGATGAGGTTATTGTAGAGCCAACCCCTGAACCAACGCCAACTCCTGAAGTAACACCAAATCCAACACCAGAAGTGACACCAAAACCAACACCAGAGGTGACACCAAGTCCAACACCAGAGGTAACACCAAATCCAAACCCAGACGTAAACCCAAAACCAACACCTGATATAACACCGAAGCCTTCTGAAGATATCGAAGTGCCGCTACTTGATCAGATTAGTGCAAATTCCAAAAATAATATTTATATCGGAGGAACAAAGGATTGGGAATGGGTAGGCTTACGTTACCCAAGTACACTAAAAGTTGTAAAGGACTTTACAAGCTCCAATACTGATTTATCTGTAAGTGAAATGAAGCTTAGTTATAAATCTAGTAGTACTAAGATTGCTACAGTAAGCCAAACCGGAAAAATTGTTGGTAAGAGTAAAGGAAAAGCTATAATATATATTACAGTAACTTTGCCGGATGGTAAAACAAAGCAATTACAACAACAAGTCACAGTAAAAGAAGCTAACTTTACGTTTAAGAGGGCAACATCGTCCATGGTGATAGGAGATAAAATTTCATTTACAGTGGAAGTCAATGGCTTTAGAACTGAAGATATTGTATGGAAAACTACAAAGCGAGATATTGCTATCGTTGGAATAAATAATGGTAAATTAACTGCTGTTGTATCCGCAAAATCTGTAGGGGATGATTATGTAGTTGTTAGTGTAAAAGATAAAAATGGCAAATTACTTTCTGTCAAAACGAAAGTGCAAATTTATAAGTAGGTTATAAACAATATAAATAAAGAAAATTTATTATCATTTCTAGTAGAGGGTGAGATTCTAAGTAGTCTCACCTTTTTACGTATAGCGACCTTAATCCAATGTCTAAAGTCAATGGGATTGTGATCGTTTTATTTCATAATTAATAAACTAATTTTATGATATCATGAAAAAGATAGATGAAAAAAACAAAATACACTAAAAAAAGACGTATAAATAATAGTAAATAATCAAAATGACGGGAAATTGACAACCAAAAGTATTATGATATAATATAATAATTACAACTAAGATGAAATATTACATGATATTTTGGGGGATTTCCATGAAATATAAGATTAGTGAATTAGCTAAATTATTAAATGTGTCAACTAACACAGTAAGACGATATGAAGGATATGGCCATATTAAATCAAAACGAGATTTAAATAATACATACAGATATTACAATAAGGGTGATCTCACTAGGTTAATGACAGTTAGATCCTTAAGAAAATATGGATTTGCACATAATGATATTATTGAGATGAAAGATTATAATATTCAAGAATTAATTCAACAGTATAAAATACAAGATCAAAATATGCAAGATGAAATAGCTTATTTGACAAACCTAAGACATCGATTAAGTGATGATCTGATTCTTTTGGAGAAAACAAATAGTATTTATCAACATCTTTACATCAGAGATTGTATTGCGTATTCCTATGTATTATATCAAAGTGGTGCAAATTTATTGTTAGAAGAAAATCGTACTAAAAAAATTCATGAATATTTATATTTGGCACCAGAAGTACAGATGGTATACATAATTAGAAAAGAAGATATTGAATGTGATGAAATAGATATCAATATGGGATGGGCTGTAAAGGTATCAGATTTAAAACAGTTTAATATTGAGGAAAATGAGTATACAGAAAGATATAATACAAGAAAAACTCTCATGAGTTTGGAAAAACTTCCTGTCAATATTGATAAAATAAACAAAAACACTTTAAATCATGAGAAAGCCATATTTCAAGAACCATTTTCCTATATGAGAAAACATAATCTTAGGTTAGACGGTGATTTATTAGGAGTTAAAATAGCTACGATAACTGAAAATAATGAAGAATTGGAATATATTTTGTTCAACATTCCAATCGCTGAAAACGATTGAGAAATTATAGAACGAGTAATCTCTTTCATAGCAGTAATCAAGTTAAATAAAGCAGTTGTAGCTTGCTTAGAACGTAATATATTAAATAATTTTTGAGGATGTAATATAATATTAGAGTAGTAATAAGAAGCAGACAAGATGTATTTTGTCTGCTTCTTATTTTATTTAAAAGCAAAATTTTTAGTTTTCAATATTACATAAATGTAAGTTATCTGTAAGATGAATCGATGGATGATAAAATTTCTTCATGATATAATTTCATCATAAAATACGAGGAAAGAAATGAATCCTCAACGAGATAGTTTTTAATTAAAAGATAGATAAACTTAGATACTTAATATATTTTCTGTTATACGAGGAGCTATTGGCTCTATGATAAAGCAATCAGAAATAGAAAACTGCGAAAACGAAAGATTAAGCGAGTTTTTGCAAGATATATGAGGAGGTTTATATGAAGAAGAAATATATTTGGATATTTAGTCTAATAATACTCTCAGCATTTATATTCTGCTTTTCCAAAGCTATACCGGTCATTTCAAGTGGATATAAAATGTATCAAAATGCAGTAAAAGAAAATAGCGTGGAAAGCGTTGTTGATAATATCAAAGAAAAAGAAGGGTATTTTAAACTTAATACAATTCCAGAAGACTATATCAAGGAGTTGATACAATCAGAAGATAAACGATTTTATTACCACTTTGGTATGGATCCAATTGCAACTACGAGAGCAATGTTTCATAATGTAATGGCAGGTTCTTTTGTGGAAGGTGGAAGTACTATTAGCCAACAGCTTGCAAAGAATATGTACTTTTCATTTGAAAAAAAGATGGAAAGAAAAGTGGCTGAAGTACTTGTTGCTTTTGAATTAGAAAGAAATTATTCAAAAGATGAAATTTTAGAGCTATATCTTAATGTTATTTATTTTGGGGAAGGCTGCTATGGGGTAAAAGAAGCAGCAAACCATTATTATGGTGTTGAACCACAAAATTTAAGCGAAGAGCAGATTGGAGAATTAGTGTTTACGATTAAGAGCCCAAATAATTATAACCCTAATGTTTATGCAGGGGAAGGGGCTTAATACTCCCCTCCCAAGACCAACAACGCATACCATACCCAAAACTCATTTACAAAAAACGCACTAGTGTGACAGCAAGAAGTGTCACACTAGTGCGTTTATCGTTTAAATACATATTTTAAACACATATTTTTAACAAATATAATGTAAAATAGTAAAATAATACATATTCAGATGATTGTATGATTAGAGATTATATGCCTGTTTAAATTAAACGATGTCGACGCTGTTATTGATATTGCTGTAATCGGAAGACAATCTGTTAATGTAAAATATATTATTCAAATGATAAAGAATATTTATTAAGAAATTGGAGGAAAGTATATGATAAACCGATATAAACAAAATGATAAGGATGAAAAAGCTGAAATTATCAAGACATTTTTCCCTGACGATCCAGATCTAATTCTTAACTATATTTCTGATTTTAGAGAACTAATGATGAAATATAATGCTGCAATACGTGAAATTCAAACAAAACTTGAAATATTAAACGATGAGCTTTCTCTTAATAACCGCCATTCACCCATAGAAAATATAATTTCACGTATAAAAAAACCTATGAGTATTGCAAAAAAGTTAAAAGACTCAGGTAAAGAAATAACATTGGAGAGTATAGTAGAGAATTTAAATGATGTTGCAGGGATTCGCGTTATTTGTTCTTTTGTGGATGATATATATAAAGTTGCCAAAATGCTTGCCAGCCAGGATGACATCACTGTGCTAAAAGTAAAAGACTATATAAAAAATCCTAAGCCAAACGGCTATCGTAGTTATCACATGATTGTGGAGGTTCCAGTATTTTTTTCTGATAGCAAACAACCAATGAGGGTTGAAGTACAAATACGAACAATAGCAATGGACTTTTGGGCAAGCTTAGAGCATCAATTAAAATATAAAGGGAAAGATAATATTACAAAAAATATTATTACAGAAAATAATACTTTAGAAAATAATAATATAGAAAATAATTCAACAGAAGAAATTGTTAAGGAACTAAAGGATTGTGCTGAAATTATTTCACAGACTGATTTGAAAATGCAAAAGATAAAAAAATATATTGATGAAATTTAATTATTAATAAAGCATTTACCGGTTTACCGGCAAAATCGTGTCAATAAGGGAGGTAAGCCTACTTGAACCCAAAAAACAGAATTGAAGTATTCCTAAACGAAGGTGACGACCTGTTTGAACGGTATTATCCACCTGAAGATTTTCATTTAAATTCTGATCTTGTAGAATACATTATTTCTAAAATTAGTATTCTTAGAAATCAAGAGCATGAAATATTCTTTTTTAGTAATAGTAATATTGATATTTCACCTTTGAAAACTGCAATCACAAGTACATTTTCCGATCGTTTGGAAACTAATCAGTTTTTTTCCAGGAAAAACAAGATTAAGGCGATTATTCTAGGGGTTTTAGGAACTATTATTGGACTGATTTTTCTGGGATTGTGGGATTCTTATGTCTACTTAGCTGGTATTTTAAGTGTAATAAGTTGGGTTTTTTTATGGGCTGCTACAGAGATTTACTTTTTGGATAACAGGGAAATAAAAAATGAGATTAGAAAATGTAAGTATATTCTTAGCGCTGATATAGAAATAAAACATTCAGATATGAGAAGACGAAAGGATGGCGAATTTACATCACAGAAAGATGATTAATTGTATGAAACAATTATTTACTTTTAGAATTCCGGTTAAGTAAAAGCAACGGAATTTTATTAGTATAACGTGAAAGAAAAATAGAGAAAAATAAAAAACACGTCCATTATAAGGCGTGTTTTTTGTATATTAAAATCTAATCTTTCCTGATTTCTCATAACAATACCTCCCAAAATGATAAAATTTGCTTCGCATATCTCAGAAGTCTTTCGGTGGTGTATATTTATGTTTCTCTATTGGCTTTATTCTCTTACCACAGCGTGGACAATATTCATCTCTTAAAGAAACTCTATTGAGAAAACGTCCGCAAAATGGACAACAATTATAATAAAGACCTGCAAGTGAGTATCCCATTAATATTAGGGCTCCCAAACCCATAACAGCCATACCCAAATAATTATTATATATTGTAAGTAAACACCCCAGAAAAATCATAGCAAGCATAGCGATAGAAAGCATTGGTGCCACTTTTCTATATTTCCAATTTATTTTTGTTTTTTGATTTATTTCTTCTATTATTTCTTGTTCTGGTCTAGGACGTCTTGTTGAGCGTCCTCCACAGGTGCAAATGGAAGTAGCACAATCTAAAGAACGTCCACAAGTTAAGCATATGAAATTTGAGCTCTTCGTATTATCAACCAATAGTTTTCTCCTTATATGCCACATTTTGCTTAGTTGGTATCTGCAATGTAAGCACAAACAATCATTTGAAAAATAGTTTGCAAGTTTTCTGCCTTTTTCTATAGTATATCTGTTATATTATGGATAATCAAGGTGAACATATCCATTTATACTACATAATAAAACTAAATAATAAATGACGGAAATTTGGCTAGCATCACGGCCTTAAAACAACTGCCCCTGACTTAGTTGATCGACTGGGTATTAATGCAAGAATCAATTAGTTATGCACCAAAGTACATACGACAAATAATATATGGAAAAATCAAAGCAGATGTAGCTCAGATATTGTGTAAGAGAAGGCGTATAGTAATTTGGTAAATATTGATTTGTGCAAATTGTGATGATATAATAGGAGTTACGTATTATTCAATATTTTCTTAACATACAAGGAGAAAATAGCATGGATTTTAAAATTTACAAAACACTTCCACTAGATGTAAAAGATCAAATTGATAAGGTAAAAGATATATGGTTAACATGTTTGGGTGAATCTGTGGTAGGAATTTACATACATGGCTCTATAGCCTTAAATTGCTTTGTGGAAAATGTTAGCGATATCGATATATTAGTCATATGTGACAGGAGAATTAATCGAGAGGAAAGGCTTTCCATTTCAAGTAATATAATAAACATAGATGTAAAACCATCACCTCTTGAAATGTCAGTGATATGGTTAAACGACTTAACCCCTTGGAAGTATCCAACACCATGTCAATACCATTACAGTGACGCATGGACAGAACATTACAAGAAATTGTTAACTGGTGATATTAAGGGAAGCTTTATTGTGGACGAGGATTTCTGTGATGCGGATATCGCTTGTCATGTTCACCTTACAAATCAAAGTGGAATTTGTATTTATGGAAAACCTATTGGGGAAGTTTTCCCAGTAGTACCAGAGGATGATTTTTGGAATTCAATCAGTAATGATGTAAATGAATATGAATTCGGAGCGTATAATCCACGATATTTTGCAAGTAATATATTAATTCTCGGACGTATCCTATCCTACAAAATAGAAAAGATTATATTATCAAAGTATGATGGGGGAATTTGGGCGCGAAATTATGTTCCTGAAAAATTTCGATATATTATTGATAATGCTATAAATGAGTGGTATTTAGGCGAGAAAGGGCTAGAATATAAAGAAGAAGATTTACAAGATTTTAAGAGGTTTTTAATCAATGAAATACAGCAGTAATTTAGTGTTTACCACATAACTAATAAATAGTATCGGAAATGCTAGAAATGTTGAAAACGAAACAAGATGAAATTATGTAATGTAACGAGAACGTGAAAAGTAATGAGAACATGAAAAGTAATGGGTAAGTGATAATAAAGTAGATGAGGTACATAACGATGCTTAATATGACAGAAATAAACAACAAGATAAAAGATTGCGCCATAACATGGGGAGCTTCTGGTGCAGTTACAATTTACAAGGATGACAAATGTTGCCATAGGAATGTTTACGGTCTTGCTGATAGAGCAAAGAAGTTACCTATTACAGAGGAAAGCACCTATTTATTACCCTACCATAATCGTTTTCTAATGGGATTATGTATTGGTAAACTAATTGATGACAAAAAATTAAAGTTATCCGATACTCTTGATAAGTACATAAAAGAATATAGTCATGCTTCGAAAATAAGTGTGAAGCAACTTTGCTTAAAGCAAACTGGAATACCCGATTTTTTTAATGGACAAATTATGAAGGAACTTCAAAAAACAGATGAATATAAAAAAGTGGACGACGAAAAAAGAAGCCTCATTGAGCGTAAACTTTTGGTTTTTCCATGGTCATTTGATGAAGTACTTTCTCGTGTAAACGGCATTGAATTAACATGTGCACCTGGAACAGAGCCAACAGATGATCTTGATAACATGTCAGAAACATTATTCATACGTGAAGTAATTGAACGTGCATCTAAGAAAAGTTTGGCAGACTTTGTACAAGATGAAATATTTAAACCGTTAATGATTCATGCTGTATACAAACAGCCAGATACAAACCCTTACTCTGTATATCGGAATACTGCCTTTTTGAATAGTGAATATCAGCCGGATGAAAAAAATACATTTACAATGACTTCTGCAGAAGCAGAGAAGCTTCTGAATGCTGTTGTAGAAAAGAAGTTATTATCTGAGAAGGCATGGAAAGCTATTTCTACGGCAGTAACGTTTGGTCAAAGCATTGCCTTTAATTCACTTTATGGCTTACTAAGTGTACGTGATTTTTGTTACGGTAGCTTAGGGTGGAATTGTAATATCTGTGTAGATTGGGATACAAAACTTGGTTTTTTATACCTAACGAATAGTGAGCATATGATAAGTCGTACAAGAGAAGGAATCAAATATTTCTTGAAAGAACTTTTAGAGGAAACAGCGGCAGCATTTGTATATCCTAAGAATACGAAGCTTGTTCCTTTTAATAAAGATAACCTCTGGGATACGATGAGGCTCTCAATGCGTGATGATCAATTGGAATTCATGAACAATGCGCAAAGAGCGATATGTATAGCTTGTGCATATAAACAAAAATTGTTCGTACTAACGGAAGGGCTTCGATCGATTGGTTTAATCGCATTTACCGTTGATAAGAAACATCAGAAATACTATATAGAAAGTGTATTAATTGACCAAAAATATCAGCAGCGAGGCTTCGGTAAGATAATGTTAACGAAAGGTATTGATTATCTCAAGTTACAAGGCTGTAAGTACCTGACTATCGGAGTTCATCGATTTAATGTGGCTGCTCAAAAACTATATACATCGGTTGGATTCAGAGTGAAGACTGTTTATGATGACTTTGTAGAGATGGAAGCAGAACTATAATTGAAAAAATAAATTATTAATATCGCAATTCTTTGAAGTTAAAGAGTTGCGATTTTTATTTATGATAAGGAAAAGCTCAGGCGAGAATTAAGCAATGAAAACGTAAGTAATTCTATGAATTTTTCCATTTGCATGAGGATTATTGTAATAATAAAAATGTAAAAAATTGCTTTTTTTATTATTAATATGTTATAATATGAATAATCAATTAAAAATTTATCCTTGGTTTTGGGATAAAATTAACCGAGGAAAAGCATGTTTCGTGAACTTTTCCTTGTCATGAATTGATGAATGATTGAACCATCACAATATTTATTAAAGGGCAGGAATAGGAACAAAAAAAGGATTTATATTACTCTATATATTAGAACTATGCAAAAGGAGGAGATTGTAATAAATAACATACAAAAGTTGTATCAATCAAAAAAAATATATGATTTAGAAGGTACGGAACGGTATTTTGTTGCTGCTATCAAAGATAATATGGAGTTTCATAATCAGCATTGTAAGCGTTATGCACAGATATTAAAAAAGCAAGGGATTATAAAAGATGATATTCATTCCATCGAAGACTTACATAGAATTCCACCACTTCCGACGTTGTATTACAAAAAGAAAAGAATTGCATCCTTACCTAGTAAGAAGATGGTAATAAAAGCAACAGCTTCAGGCACAAGTGGAGTAAAAAGTAAGATAGGCTATGATGCAAAAGGGTTATATTATGGGGCTCACATGGTGTATCGTATAGCAAAGTATCATAAGCTCCTATCAACGAAACCAACCAATTATATTCTTCTCGGATTTCAGCAAGGGAAAGAAAATCAAGCAGTAACAGCAAAGACTTTGCTTGGTTCAACTTATTTTGCACCAGCGAAAGAGAGAGTATATGCGTTACAATATGTGAATGGTAGCTATGAATTTAATATAAAGGGTATGTTAAAAGCTTTAATGAAGTTTAGCAAACAATCAAATCCTGTTCGTATCATAGGATTTCCTGCATATGCCCTATTTTTGGCCAATGAATTAGAAAAAAGAAAAAAGCGTTTTACATTACCTAAGGGATCCAAAGTAATTCTTGGTGGTGGATGGAAACAGTTTTATTCAGATCGTGTAGACAAGAAATTACTTTATCAAAAGATTCAGAGGACTCTTGGAATCGAGGAAGAAAATATTCGTGAATTTTATGGTGCGGTGGAACATCCGATGCTATATTGCGATTGTAAAAATCACCATTTTCACGTACCTATCTACAGCCGTGTACTGGTAAGAGATGTAGATACTTTATTACCGGTGCCAAACGGTAAGGTGGGTATTCTAAATTTTCTTTCTCCATTGCTTTCAAGTATGCCATTAACAAGTGTTATGACAGATGATTTAGGAGTATTACATAATGGAGCCGAGTGCGGATGTGGTATCACAGCACCTTACTTTGAAGTTCTAGGAAGAGTCGGACTTTGTGACATACATACCTGTGCGTGGGGGGCAGGAGAGCTGCTGGGAGGTAATAGAATATGATATTATACGGTGGTGAAGTACTAGAATCAAGTCAAACAAAGCAGGCATTAAAAGACATATATCCTCGAATCCTCAAAACGTTGGGGCAAGGGATATTACCTTCCAAAGAAGTGATTATGGCTTGCCATCAATTATCAAAGCGTATTATCGCGGGGGAATACCAAAAACTACTCGGTGAATTTTTAACAGAGGAACAGATCGCAAAGACTGCACAGATGTTATCCGCAGAGTGTTTAGTTCGGAAGATTCGAATCGAACTTGGTGTAGCAGTTGGAGAATGTCTCCCTGAAACTTCTCATCAGATCATGCCTTTGGGTGTATTATTCCATATTGCTGCCGGTAATATGGAGGGGTTACCTGTCTATAGTGTGATTGAGGGACTTCTGGCGGGGAACATTAATATCGTAAAGCTACCGGCCTCAGATTCGGGAATTACCGTTAAGTTATTACAGGAGTTAATTAGCGTTGAACCAAAATTAAAAGATTATATCTATGTATTCGATACTCCATCCAGTCATTTGGAAGAGCTTACGGCAATGGCTAAGATGGCAAATGCTATCGTTGTCTGGGGTGGAGATGAAACAATGAAATCCGTAAGAAACTTTGCTTCTGTTGATACTAGGCTGATTGAATGGGGACATAGAAAGAGCTTTGCTTATCTTACAAAAGATGCGATTACAGACAAGGCATTAATTGAGCTTGCTACTCATATAGTAACTACGAAGCAAATACTTTGTAGCTCCTGTCAGGGAATCTATCTTGATACGGATGTAATGGAGGACTTGGACAGTTTTTGTGAAAGATTTTTACCCATCTTAGAAAGTGCGGTTGCAAAAGAGCAGCCTCTTAATATAGGCATAAGAGCGCAGATTTCGCTTCTTTTGTTTCATGATGAATTAATTGAATCAAAAGGAAAATTATACAAAGGGAAACATTGTAGTTTAAAGGCGTTACCAGATGCTGAACTAACGTCTTCCTATACCCATGCGAATCTATGGGTTAGAGGACTTAAGAGAAATGACATCATAGAGAAATTACATAAGAACAAAGGATACTTACAGACAGTAGGTTTGGTTTGTCGGGAAAATGAATGGAATGAATTATCGAATTACTTTTTCCACGCAGGAGCAACCAAAGTTACAGTTCCCAAATTCATGTCTTATATGGATGAGCTGGAAACCCACGATGGAGAATATCCACTGAGAAGATACGTAAGAATTGTAAATGGAAGAGTTTTGTCTTAGGAGGATTTACGATGAGTTCGTTTCAGGATTTACGAATTGTGGATAATTTCTACCAAACGTCAGCATTTTTCCCCATGCCGACAGTTTTAGTAAGTACCTTATCGGAAGATGGAAAAACATCCATTGGTTCCTATTCTCTTTGTTTTCCATACTACATAGCTGGCAGAGAATATTATGCTATGCTCTTAGAGTGTAGGAATTCTTCGAATACAGCGCAGAATATCTTAAGAAACGGTACTTGCTCACTTAATTTTATTGAAGATAGCCTAGAAGACTTTAAAGAAGCAGTTCGACTTGGATTTCCAGGGGAAACAGCAGCAGAAAAAATGGCAAACTGTAAATTTGCTCTTGAAGCGGGGCTTGCAGGTGAAGATGGAACCAAACGTCCTCTGATCATATCAAAAGCGTATCAGGTATTTGAATGCACTTGGATTTCTGACTTAGAAGGAGCAAGAGAAGATAGTAAAAAGATCGGTCAACTAGAAGGAGTGGAACCACCTTATCGCAACTTTAATGGGATAACTAGTAAGTTCGGAGCTCATTTTATCCTACGAATTGATAAAATACTGATGAAGAAAAAACAATACGATGCAATTATTGATGGGGTTAAAGCATCTGCGTTCGTCCAAAGGCTGTGAAAATTCCTGCGGGAAAAGAAGCGGATTTAACTTCTGTTGTGTATGCAGCAAATCGTATGGATGCGGAGATAAAATTTACAAAAGAGGCGTGTATGAAGTTAGTAAGAGTTCCACGCATTTTCCTAAAAACAGCACTGCAAGGGTGCATTGACTGGGCAAAAGAAAATGGTGTTACGTTGATTACAGAAGAACATATGCAGATGATTAGTGATAAGAGGGCGAAGGAGAAAAAAAGTAAATAAAGAAAACATATTAAAAATCCATGAAACAAAGTAAAGGTTGAAATCTTGGTCTTACAGCGTTTCATGGATTTCTGTATATTATCTATTTCTTAGCTTATGTTTAATCATTCTTAGGTTTACCTTGAAATCTTTTTTTGATCACTACACTAGTAATCTTATAGATAGGATGCTCGAATCGTCTTACAACATTTTTTAGCTGCTTTCGTATTTCTATCGTCTGTGGACAGTGGGTTTCACATTTTCCACATTGTACACAAAGAGAGGCATTACTCTTTTTGTCTCTCATCGTGGTACACATCACATACTCTTTGAAGGCTTTTTTATATCCTTCGGCATAACTAACATTATGGCATCGAAATACACCAGGAATATCAACACCTTTCGGGCATGGCATACAGTAACCACAACCAGTACATGGAATTTTTATCTTATCATTCAATGCTTTTTTCACTTGTTCAAAAAGATGCATTTCTTTTTCTCCGAGCTCACCGACAGATACGGTAGATGCAATTCGGATATTTTCTTCTAACATCTCCATAGAATTCATTCCTGATAATACGACGCTAACTTCTTCTTGATTCCATAACCACCTGAGTGCCCACTCAGCAGGACTACGTTTGGGTTCTGCCTTTGCAAATAAATCGAGTGCTTTTTTAGGAAGATTGTTAACTAATCTTCCTCCTCGTAAAGGTTCCATAATAATCACAGGAATATTTTTGCTAGCAGCCTTTTTAAGGCCAGCTACACCAGCTTGACTTTGCTCATCCATGTAATTATACTGTATCTGACAGAAGTCCCATGGGTATGCATCGAGTAATTCTTGAAATGCGGCTGTATTTCCATGATAAGAAAATCCAATGCGTTTTATGATACCTGCTTGTTTTTTTGATTCTAGCCATTCTAAAATCCCAAGATCGATTAGGCGGTTCCATATGTTAACGTCTGGCAGCATATGCATCAAGTAATAATCAATGTAATCCGTTTTCAGACGCTTTAACTGTTCGTCAAAGAAACGGTCAATATCGCCAGCCTTTTTTATAAGATAATGGGGCAACTTTGTTGCAATCATTACTTTCTCTCGGCAATTGTGTTTTTGTAATATCGTACCGAGGGCTTCTTCACTACCGGAATAGATATAGGCGGTATCAAAATAATTAATACCATGTTCAATTGCATATAAAATTTCTCGTTCTGTTTCTTCCATATCGATGGCTTTTCCCTTTTTCGGAAAACGTAAACATCCAAAGCCAAGGATAGAAAGAGAATCGGTCCGATTTGGATTTCTGTAATTCATGGTGACCTCCTAATTCATATCAAGGAAAAGTTTGCGAAGCGTACTTTTTCTTGTAGGTAAATAACGTTATTCAAGACAAGGAAAAGTTCGTAAAGGGTACTTTTTCTTGTTACATTGATAACGCATTCTTGCCAATAATTTTAACATAGTAGTTTATGTGTTACAAGCAAATGAAGGAAATAGTGAAAGGAGAAGTCGTAGAATTTTATTCTTATTTTTCATATGAAAACTTTTAAGAAACTATAGAACTATCGTTGGATATATTACATCTTAGATACATTACATCAAAAGTTAGATACATTGTATAGCAAATTCTACGGCTAAAATATAATATGAACATAACAATTTTTAATGAAGGAAGAGATGAAAAAAGAAAACCTGAAGTGCTAACGGTATATCCAGATGGAATAGGAGGAGTATTACGTGATATTGTATCAGAAATGGAGAATGCTAACCTGCTAACCATTGGTTCTTTATATGATGAGGAATGTGGTTTAACAGAGGAAATTTTAGAGAAAACAGATGTACTCATTTACTGGTCACATGGAGGTAACCATGAGTTTCCGGATGAGATAGCAAAGAGAGTAAAAGAACACGTACTACGAGGAATGGGTTTTATTGTACTGCATTCTGCTATCGGTTGTAAGGCATTTACTTCTTTGATGGGAACAACTTGTACTTTTCGATATCATCATGATGTTAAGGAATTAGTGGTTTGTTGTAACCCTACCCATCCAATTGCAGAGGGAATTGAGGATAGGTTTGAATTATCTATAGAAGAGAGCTATGGTGAATTCATGGATATTCCAAAACCAGATGATATTATTTTCCTTGGCTGGTTTAGTAATGGAGAGGTATGTCGAAGCGGATGTACTTTTACAAGGGGAAATGGCAAAATCTTTTTCTTCCAGCCTGGCCACGAGACAAATCCATCATTTTATCATCCGCAGGTACGAAAGATTATAAAGAATGCATGCCTTTGGGCAGTGCCTACAAGAAAGTTGTCTAAAGTTTCAGAGTGTGTAGCATTGTAGGAATGCTCCCACCACGTTAGATTGGGTGCTTCTCAGGCAAGTAGTCTAATGGCTACAGTAAGCGAGTTTGGGGAGTACTTGTAAGCATATAGATTAACAATATATCAATAACATATAAAAAAGGCATGCAATAAATTTGCATGCCTTAAATTGTCTTAGTTTAAGTAGTAGCTTTTTATGTTATATAATGATAAATCATGCTCACATCTGATTTTTAGCTATACTACATTATCTATCTTACCACATCTTAAATTATAAGTCTAGTATTAATTTTTTTTTCTGTTAAAATTTTTATCAGAAGGGAAATCAGTGTACAAAAATTCGAAAACGTTGCGTTTGAGTTGCATTTGAGTTGTATTTGAGTTGCATTTGGAAGAAGGAATAGGGCGCTACAATGTATAGAAAGCAGCGCAGGAATGGAGAAAATATGGAATTAGATCGTTATAGCAGAGAGTATGAAGAGCAACATTTAAAAGAATGTGTGAACGTAATCGAACAAAATATTGAGAAATATGCGAAACAAGAAGCGATACTTGCGGGTGATATAAAAGAAATGTATGACCATTATCATGATGATAGCCCAGAGATTTATACAGAGTTATCGAATACAATGACCATGCATGGAAGTATTAAGATGGCACTGAATAAAAACCGAAAAGCGCTACAGAAGCCTTATTTTGGGCGAATTGATTATTTGGATCATGAAGATGACAAAAAGAGTACCTTATATTTAGGGAAGAACGGTGTCATGAAAAGTGCTACTGAGATAGAAGTAATCGACTGGAGGGCACCGATTTCCAGTGTATATTATGAAAGTGAGGTAGGAGGATGTAACTATAGAGTTCCAGAAGGAGAGTTAAGAGAGATAACGCTTAACCTTAAGAGAACTTATGAGGTTGAGAAAGATAAATTGCTTGATTTTTATGATTCTGAGGTTGTTGCCAATGATGAGCTATTAACGAAGTATCTCGCAAAGAATAAAGAAGCGGTATTAGGTGAGATTATTGCAACGATACAGAAGGAACAGAATGATATTATAAGGCAATCCCCTTTTCATAATGTTGTTGTGCAAGGGGTTGCCGGAAGTGGTAAGACTACGGTTGCGATGCATCGGATCTCCTATATTCTTTATAACTATCCGGAGAAGTTTCGACCAAAGGAGTTCTTCATTATAGGTAGTAACCGAATCTTATTAGATTATATCACAAGTGTATTACCTGACCTTGATGTTTACGGAATTAATCAGAAGACGCTAGAGCAGTTTTGTTTATTCTTATTAGATGAAGAGATTATTGAAGAAAAGTATAAAATAATATCTCACAATCAAAAGAATAAGAAAGAATATAAAAAATTTGCGGAGCGAAAAGGGTCATTATCCTACCTAAAGGAGCTAAAGACTTATTTAAATCAGAGAGAAATTGAAATGATTCCTAGAAAAACAGTAGTCTATGAGGAGGAAGTTCTTTTTTCAGAAGAAGCATTTGATGATTTTATGAAAAACAATCAGAGGTGGTCAACACATGCGAAAATCACTATGTTAAATGAAAGAGCTCTGAATAAAATTAAGAACTACTTTACCGGTAGAGATTATGAATATGAAAAAGAAGAAAGAAAAGCGGCGATTAAGCAATTTAACAATTATTACGGTCCAAAGAAGTGGAAATATTCGATTATCACTCTCTATCAAGAATTCTTACAATGGATGCTTACAAAAACCGAAGGAGAGGAACAACTTGGAATCAATGATTGTATTTTAAGTCTTTCCAAAAAAGAGGTAGATGTTTATGATTTAGCAGCGTTGTTGTATATCAAACGACGCATGGTACTCACAGAGGACATGGAAGATGCAAAGCATGTTGTAGTCGATGAAGCCCAAGATTATGGTGCTATGGTATTCGGTGTTTTACGTTATGTACTTCCTCGTTGTACATTTACCGTGATGGGAGACGTTTCTCAGAATATTAATTATGATTCTGGTATGAATGACTGGGAATCATTGAAACAAGAGGTGTTTAACAAGGATCGAGATACCTTTGGTGTATTAGCGAAGAGTTATCGTAATACAATAGAAATCTCAAATTATGCGACCAGTATCTTATCACATTGTTCGTTCCCTACGTTTCAAGTAGAACCAATTATCCGTCATGGAGCTGTGGTTGCTAAACTTCAGGTGACAAAGGAATCAGAGATGGTATCAAATGCGGTAAGAATTATTAAGTCTTGGCAGGAGAATGGATATGATACAATCGCTGTTATCTGTAAAGATAGTGAGAGTACAGAAGTGGTAAGTAAACTTCTTGGTAAACAGATGGAGGTTATGGAAGGTAGCTTAGAAAATGCAGTATTTTCAAAAGGAGTTATGGTACTTCCGATTCAATTAACTAAAGGCCTTGAATTTGATACAGTTCTGTTATGGAATCCAAATCAAGAGAGTTATGAGAAAAATGATGCGAACGCAAAACTTCTTTATGTAGCTGCAACAAGAGCTTTACATGAGCTAACAATGGTTTATCAAAATGAGCTTTCAGAATTATTGTAAGATTTGTTTTGGATGACAGATAGAGAAGATGCAGCTTCAATTCCTAATGGATAAAATGCTATAAAATAAGAGAAGGGCATATAGGTGAGATGCCGTTTCCGTAGGACTAAAAAGAAAGTAAATAATTTAAAAAGAGGGGGCTTGAAAAAAATAGTCAATTCTATATACTGATATTGACTAAGTCGGTTAATAAAGGGAGGGATTGGTTGAACGAGAAGTTTTTGGAGCTACCGGAGGAAAAACAATTACGAGTGATAAATGCAGCTATGGAGGTTTTTGCAAGGAATGATTATAAGCATGCTGTTACGGATGACATTGCGTCCAAGGCAGGAATCTCGAAAGGATTATTATTTTATTATTTTAATAATAAAAAGAATCTATATATGCATGTATTTCACTATACCATGGGTATTATGCGAAAACAGATTTTGGATGCAAAATTTCAGGAAATTGATGATTTCTTCGAATTAATCGAATATGCATCTTATAGAAAGTGTGTAATTTTAGAAAAAAATCCGTATCTTATGGACTTTACAATGAAGTGCATATTTGGTGATAAAGAGAATGTGTCACCAGAATTACAGAAAGATATTTCGCAAGAAACTGCAACGATTTATTCGGTGTATTTTAAAAATATCAACCTTAATAAGTTCCGTGATGATATATCTCCAGAATATCTGATTAGAATGCTTACCTGGATATCTGAGGGGTACGTCCTTGAGAAAAAGATGCAGGGGAAGGAACTTGTAATTGATGAAATTATGACTAATTTTAAGAAATGGTCACAGTATTTTCGAAAGATTGCATACAAGGAGGAGTATTTAAATGAAAGTAATTGAAGTTAACCATATCACGAAGGATTATGGTAACCAGAAAGGGGTATTTGACGTATCTTTTTTTGTTAAAAAAGGAGAAGTTGTTGGTTTTCTTGGACCAAATGGTGCAGGAAAAACTACTACGATACGTCAGTTAATGGGATTTTTACATCCGGATCAAGGAAAAGTATCTATCCTTGGAATGGATTGTTTCGAGAAAGCAAGTACTATTCAGAATAGTTTAGGATATTTACCTGGTGAAATTACCTTTATGGATGACATGACAGGGCTCGAGTTTTTGCATTTTATTGCGAGGATGAAGAAGATGAAAGATTTTTCTTATGCAGAGAATCTTATGAATTATTTCGAACTTGATCCTAAAGGAAAAATTAAAAAGATGTCGAAGGGAATGAAGCAAAAGATAGGTATTGTTTGTGCATTTATGAATCAGCCGGACATTCTAATTCTTGACGAACCAACAAGTGGACTAGATCCTTTAATGCAAAGCAAATTTGTCGATTTAATATTAGAGGAAAAGAAACGTGGAGCTACCATTTTAATGTCCTCTCATATATTTGAGGAGGTTGAAAAGACCTGTGACAGAGCTGTTATCATAAAAGAAGGAAAGATAATGGAAGATGCACAGATTGAAAAATTAAAGCATAGTAGAAAGAAGGTTTATGAGATAACCTTTGCTACGAAAGAGATGGCAACAATGTTTCTTGAACATACATCCTATAAAGAAGCGGAAGTCTCTGATAATGTGATAACCATTCGTATTAGTGGTCAGGCGGATCAATTAATAAAATCTCTTGCAACATATGAGATTTTAGACCTTGACGTAAAAACCCAGTCACTGGAAGAACTGTTTATGACATTTTATGGAGGGAAAAACAATGATTAGTAAGACATTATTTTTACGGGAAACCAAATCAAATTATAAGATTGTACTAATCTTTCTTGCAGTGTTAACATTGTATGGTTCAATGGTAGTAGCTATGTTTGATCCAAAGCTTGGTGAAAGTTTGCGGGCTATGGCTGAGAGTATGCCACAGATATTTTCTGCTTTTGGTATGACCAGTGTTTCAAATACACTGATTGAATTTCTTGCCAGTTACTTATATGGTATGATATTTGTATTTTTCCCTTTGATTTTCATTATACTAGTTTCTAATCGTATTATGGCAAGATATATTGAAAGAGGCTCCATGGCTTATCTTTTAGCAACACCAACAAAGCGTAGTACAGTTGCATTTACCGAAGCTTTATTTTTAATCATGGGATGTTTCATTCTTACAGTTTATGTAACTGTATTATGTATCACTACAAGCGCAATTCTATTTCCAGGGGATCTTGATGTGGGTAGATTTATCATTTTAAATATTGGATTATTTGGTGTTTTTCTATGCTTTAGCGGCATCTGTTATTGCTCCACTTGCCTATTTAGTGATTCTAAGTATCCATATGGAATCGGAGCATCCTTATGTGTTGTATTTGTCCTTGTTAAGATGATATCACAAGTTTCGGATAAGGCTGATAAATTTAAATACGCGACACCGCTAACATTATTTGATACAAGTGGAATTATTAAAGCGGAAACTAGTGCTTATATTGGAATTGTGATTTTATATGCAATTGGAATCGTTTTATATGGAATTGGAATTAGATATTTTTCAAGAAGAGATTTATCTATATAAATTTAATTTTGATACTTTTAAGGGGTGCTATTCAGGTAGTTTGAATGGTGCCTTTTTTAAAGCTCTGTGTCAAGTGCTATATACTAGGTACAGAGCTATTTTAGTCTCATTAGGGACTTTAAAAGAAGTTGGTTCCCTTTTCTAGTGTTATTTTTTTTCTAGAGGAACGTTATTTACACATAATATTTTACGCTACCTACAGATTCATTACGCAATTTTAAATTATTATTGTTAAATATATAGATATTAATTTCTAAAATGTAATAGAAAGGAAAATGTAAGAGATAAATAAAAGAAAAATGGTAGAATAGTTGAAAAATGTAGATAAAAATGGTAAAGTATAATAAAGAATTAGTATATATTGGTATACTGGATTCGATAGAAATTTTCATAAGAGAGCATAAGAAAGAATTAAAAATGTAATCAAATGTAATATAAATAGCGTTATTAGAAAATATTACAGGAGGATTTAACAAGGAATCTGTAAAACAAGAAATCTGTAAAACAAGAAATCTGTAAAACAAGAAATCTGTAAAACAAGTAATCTGTAAAACAAGTAATCTGTAAAACAAGGAAATAGTACCTAGTAATAAAAGTATATAGTAATAATTTGTTTGACTTGGTACAATATGCTTATATTTACATAGTTGCAAGAGAGGAGAAGGTATTATGAGTAGTAGCTTATTTCACTCAAAAAAAAGCACAAACGCGATGGTTTCAGCAGAACGTGTGAAACTGTTAGAAGAGATATTAAAAGTAAGCAATGGTGAGACCAATATGATTGAGGAAGATGGATTTCTCGACATGGAACTGGTACAACAAATTAATGCAATGATCTATAACCTTAGAAGCAGGGAAAACAATGATGTGTTGCGAATGAATGACTTGGTGGAGGAAGCAACTAACAATTCAATCATGAAAGGGATGCTTGAAACAGTATTAGGGCAGAGTAACTCAATCGAAGGATTAAGTATCTCAAGTAAGGAATTGGGTGATTCCATCTCGAATATTTCTAATGCAGTAGAAAATATAAAACAATTTGTTGACGAAGCAGTGGTTACTTCAGTAGATAGTGCACAGAACATGACAAAGAGTATTGAAGTAGTAAGCCAATCAACAGAAGAGATACGTAATATTAATGACATGGTACATAGCTTTCAATCAAAAACTTTGAAAATCCATGAAATTATTGATTTAGTAAAAAAGGTTGCGCAGCAGAGTAATCTTCTTGCTTTAAATGCATCCATTGAAGCTGCCAGAGCCGGAGAGGCTGGAAAAGGTTTTGCAGTGGTTGCAGGAGAAGTTAAGGTTTTATCTGAAAGCACGACAGAATCTGCAGCGGACATTATGCGTTACGTTAAAGAGCTTCAAGCAAATACAGAAGAATTAGTAGCAACCATTCATAAAACAACAGAAAAACTTGAGGATGGGAATCAAATTGTAGAACGCTCTGTCAATAGTATTCAATCGTTAAATACTCAGATGAATACCATTAATAGTGAGATTGGTAGTATCTATAATTTTATTCAAAATCAAGAAGAGACAGCGAATGCATTTGTGACTTCCATAGACACTTTATCGGATTCTTATGAGGAGATGCAAAGTCAATGTAACAATGCTGGTAAATACTTTTTTGATATTGTTAGGGGAACCGATAAGATCAGAGGAAACCTTGTACGAAATGCAATGGGATTTACAACAAAAGAGTTCTTACATGTATTTGAAGTCGATCATATGATATTTACTTGGAGACTATATAATGCAATCAATAAGTATGAAACGCTTGACATGAATATAGTGAATAACCCAAAAGATTGTAAATTAGGAAAATGGTGTAACAACCTTAAGGACGAAAAGATTTTAAATCATCCATCATTTTTAAAGATTAAAAAATACCATGAAGAACTCCATGCGGTCGCAGTGAGATGTTTACAAGAAATTGACAATCAAAATCGAGCACAAGCAATTCATTATTATGAAGAAGCATCAGTTACACTTCAAAAATTATTACAAGAAATAGATAAGGTAAAACAGATAGTGTGACATACTCCCACTACTTTTTCCTTTATGAATAAGATACTTCACAAGTATTTTATTAGAAAAAAAGGTATGAACTTCTCCCAAAAACAGGATAGGTTCATACCTTTTTTTAAAACAGATGATCTAATATTCCAAGGTGTTCTAAAAGTATTTTAAAACCTAATACGATAAGTACACCACCACCAATACATTCTGCTACCCGTTTATAACGTACTCCAAATACATGACCAAGCCTAACACCAACCATGGATAGAAGGAATGTAATAATGCCAATTAAGCTCACTGCAAGTAACAAATTCACATTAAGAAAAGCAAAGGTTATACCAACAGCAAGAGCATCAATACTTGTAGCAACAGCAAGAACTATCATCACACGAAATGCAACAGAATCATTTGTACTGCATGCCTCATTATCAAAGGCTTCTTTTAACATCTTAATACCTAAAAATATCAAAAGGGCGAAGGATATCCAGTGATCTATTTTGGTTATATAATCTCGAAAGGAAACACCTAAAAAGTATCCAATGACAGGCATTCCAGCCTGAAACAGTCCAAAATAAGCTCCAGTAATGAATGCTTTTTTAAGAGACATTTGTTTCATTGCTAATCCCTTACAGACAGACACAGCAAATGCATCCATTGCAAGTCCGACTGCAAGTGTGAATAAAGTGAAAATTGACATAATCTTACTCCTTCTTTTTCATCGTCGTATGGTCGGTAATGTCAGAGTAGAGACAGAATAGTTATTCTTTTTTCCTATACAACAAAAAAGACCTACCTGTGGTATTGCCACAGATAAGTCTCGTTATTCAAAGTATAGCCAGATAGATTCTATCATTGTGTTGACTATACTACACATCTTGTGCTAACTACTCCCTTACCAGTAGTTATATCATATCGGAGGGGAACTTAAATGTCAAGCAAAAGGTAAAGAAGTTGCAGAGGTAAAACCCCATTTCACTATGACATGGGGTTTCATTATAAAGAGGAGGATTGGAAGGTTCAGAAGTAACTGCCGATACAATCAAATTGGATGAACCATTAATAAAAGCATACTTATAAAAATGAAATCATAGATTGTAATTGTATAATAATGTATATCAACTCGATTGCAATAGTGATAATATTATAAAGAGGAGACCATATTATGAAAAACAAATTTAAGATATTAGTATCCTTAGTATTCAGCTTCATTCTTTTTTTAAATATTACATTTACAGCATATGCTGCGACTTGGTCATCTGCTGATCAATGGGCTACATGGAGTAATGGAGGTTATACGATTTATAATAATGTATGGGGCAGCGGTGCAGGGTACCAATCAATCTGGGCTAATAGCTACAGCAATTGGGGGGTATGGGCACAACATCCTAATACAGGAGGTATAAAATCTTATCCAAATGTAACTAAGTCTATTGGAAAAACATTATCTTCAATAAAAACTTTACAAAGTAGTTTTAATGTTACCCGGCCTAGTAGTGGGGCTTATGTAAGTGCTTATGATATCTGGACGAATGGCTATTCTTATGAAATTATGTTATGGATGAATTCATATGGAAGTGTTGCTCCGATATCTTATAAATGGGATGCTTCCGGTAAGCCTGTACCAGTCTATACGAATCTTAGTCTAGGCGGTCATACATGGAATGTGTATCAGGGTAGCAATGGATCGAATCCGGTATATTCATTCGTAAGAACAAGTAGTACGAATTCTGGTACGGTAGATATATTAGCTATACTTAATTGGATTAATGGCAAAGGCTGGTTTAGTGGAACTCAAACGATTAATTTAGTTCAATTTGGGTTTGAGATTACTTCATCAAGTGCCGGATCAGACTTTATGTGCAATAGTTATTCTGTAACTAGTAATTAAAATAAACAAATCCTATTCAATCATTGAGCGTTTATCATTATTATATAATCATTCATAAGTAAAATTCTTAATAACGGCTACAACAGTTAGTCTATCTTCATTGTAAATATAGTTTGGGTGTTTTCCTAAATAAATCATACTAATTGCGAAATGACATATAAAATCTTATAGAAACAGCATTTAAAACAGGAAGAAGGATGATATTTTCATCGGTCTTCCTGTTTTTTTATCATGTAACGCATAAATATTTAGGGCGTTTTAGCAACAAAATTCAAATTGATTTTGAAAATTAATGTTATGCTCGATTATATCATGAGGAATTATATGGTAAATTAAATATAGGAGCAATCGAGTATGGTATGTTAGCCTCGTTATTATATGTTTTATCTACTTTAATTGTCAAGGAAGGATGACAAAGCAAATGAATGCAATTACAAAAAACAGACAAACAAATGAAATATTGTATTTAATGGCAGAAAAAGCGTTTGGAAAAGGTAAGATAAATTACGAGAAGGAGATTGTAGAATTAGATGGCGGTTATTGTAATGTTGTCTATCTTGTTCCTTTAATAGAAGGGGAAGTTATAGTTAAAATAGCTCCATCAGACGAAATTGAGATGATGTCTTATGAAGAAAGAATGCTAGAAACTGAAGTAGCTGTTATGGATTTAATTGAAAAGTATACGAAGATTCCTAGTCCAAGAGTACTCTTTTTTGATAATAGTAAGACCGTATGTAATTCATCTTATTTTTTTATGATAAAATCAGAAGGGAAATCCTACGATCATTTCAAGAAAGAATTTTCTGATGAGCAAAACGATGCAATTAAGCAAGAACTTGGAGGGTATAACAAACAATTAAATCAAATCAAAGGAACCTATTTTGGACTTATCGGAAAATCATCGTCTCGTTTTGAAACATGGAGAGAGTTTATATTATCGTTATTTCAAATGCTTATCAATGACGGGAAAAGAAAAGGAAGTAATCTAGTACATATCACCTATGATGAATTATGGGAACTTATAACATCCTATGCAGAAGTTTTTGATGAGGTAATAACTCCAAGGTTAGTTCATTGGGACTTATGGGATGGTAATGTATTCGTTCAAGATGGATCAATCTCTGGAATAATTGACTATGAGAGAGCATTTTATGGTGATTTTCTAATGGAAGATGAATTCTCAAGTTTTAGAGAACCATCCAAGGCCTTTCTTAAAGCATATGGGAAAGAAGAATTTACACCGAAGGAAATGATACGCTGTACAATTTATCGTCTATATCGATGTATTATTATGATTGTGGAGTGTGATTATCGTAAGTATGATAGTAATGTGCAGGTTAATTGGATGATAGATACTTTAAAAGTTGAGCTTGAAAAATTAAAAAAGTTATCACAATAAAATAAAGCGATAACAACTTAACTGTTACCACAAATTAAGTTGTTATCGCTTATTTACATTTCGATACTAGGTACCTGTAGGAACTTCAAATGAAAATTTAGAACTGAATTCATCTGTATTTTTAGTGTCTATCTTTTTTAAATAATCTTTGTTATAGTATTAAATTAATTTCAGTTATAATATTGTTTTAGATAAACTTAACTGTTTTATTTCTTAGAATCATCGTTTTCCCTGAATACTTTTTGTGCATTTAGATGAAACTCTTTTTCATAACGAATATCAGGTGGCTGAGGGTAAGTATAAAGGTCACCCTTATAGTTTCGCATCACTACCTCATAATCATCAATTGAAATGATATATTCTGGATTGACTGGTATTTTACCACCACCACCCGGAGCATCAATTACAAACTTAGGAATTGCATAACCGGAGATATATCCTTGTAAATGATGAATAATCTCGATACCAGTTTCTACTCTGGTTCTAAAGTGGCCTAAGCCTTGACTTAAATCACATTGATATAAGTAATAAGGTCGAATGCGGTTTTTCACTAGCTTTAATAACAAATCTTTCATAATGTCTGTAGAATCGTTTATACTACGAAGCAGAACACTCTGATTTCCAAGAGGTATGCCTGCCTCCACTAACCTAGCACAAGCGTTCATGGAAACATCGGTAATCTCTTTGGGATGATTAAAATGTGTATTAATCCAAATCGGTTCATATTTATGAAGCATGTTCGTTAATTCCGGGGTTATTCTCATTGGTAAAACAACAGGAACTCTGGTCCCAATTCGTATAATCTCCACATGTTCGATGGAACGAAGTTTTTTAAGAATATGTTCTAGTTTCTCATCACTCATCGTCAGTGGATCGCCACCAGAGATGAGTACATCTCGAATCTCTTCATTACTTCTGATATATTCAACTGCTGTATCGACTTCTTTATCAGAGATTACCATGTCTTCTTCACCAACCAAACGACGTCTGGTACAGTGCCTACAGTACATGGAACATTGGTGGGTCACCAGAAAAAGTACACGGTCAGGATAACGATGTACAATGCCTGGAACTGGACTTTCTCCTTCTTCATTCAGTGGGTCTGCCATCTCACAAGGAAGGATGCGGTTTTCTAAGTTACTAGGAACCGCCTGCATACGAATCGGACAATTTCTATCCGAAGGATCCATTAAGGAAGCATAGTATGGGGTAATAGCCATACGAAATTTTCCTAAACATTGGGTTATTTCTTGTTTTTCCTGTTCAGTTAATTCTATTGACTCTGTGAGTTCAGGAACCGTTGTTATACGGTTTCGAAACTGCCACCGCCAGTCATACCAATCGGAATCCGGAATTAAATTACCATGAAAGATGTGTTCGCTCATTTCCAACGCCTCCTAATTAGATTTGAAATGGAAGACCATTCCGATGGAGTGCGTTTCTGAGAATACTGCGAACTAATGTAACATAGTCCATTCCACAAAACTCAGCCAGCATTGGAAAGTCGCTATAACCAGGTGCTAAACCAGGGAGAGGATTTATTTCGATAAAATAAGGTTTTCCCTCTGAATTTAGCCTAAAATCGATTCTGGAAAAATCGTGGCAGCTTAGGACTTTAAATATCTTTTTGGCCATGAAAATCATTTCCTCTTCGATTTTGGGATCAAGTTTTGATGGGCATTCATAGCGAATTAATTTTTTATAATCTTGCTTCACGTTATAACTGTAAATATTAAACTTATTTTTCTTGAGATAAATAATTTCCATAGGGGAGAATACATGAACATCGTCTCCATTTCCAAGTACGCCAACAGTAAATTCTCTACCATCGATGTATTCTTCCACTAACATATCTTGGCCATAAGCCTTGATATTATTTGTTATGAGTGTTTTCAGCTCTTCTTTGTTCGTTGCGATACAAATATCGGAGATTCCTTTACTAGAACCTTCTGCATTTGGCTTTACAATGCATGGAAAAGAAAAGTTGGTATTAAGACGATTATCGTCTTTGGTAAACACTCGGTATTTCGGTGTTCTGATGCGATAGGTGGATAAAACTCGTTTACAAAGTGCCTTATCAAGAGCAAGGCATAGGGTTGTTTCGTCCGAACCGGTATATGGTATGTTAAACATATTAAGGACTGCTGGAACCTCAGCTTCTCTGCCTCTGCCTTTTAGTCCTTCTGCAATGTTAAATACAATATCAACCGGTGTTTCTTGTAGCCGTTTAGGCAAATCAGTATCTGCCTCCATTAATTCTACGTGGCAATTGTCGCCTTCTAAAGCGTTTTTAATGGCTAGAACCGTATCGATGCTGTCATATTCAGCTTCTGCATCAATGACTTCGGTACGAATCCCTTTCTTTAAATTATAAGTTATCCCAACCCGTAGTTTGGAATAAGGGTCAGCTTCATCTCCCAAGCTGCCTTTTGCATCATTTTCCATAAACTTTCACCGTTCCTTTGATGATTTTTTATCGTTGCTTGAATATCTGACAATTAAATATTCATTAGACATTCAAGGAAATTCTATACTTTTTTATTATGATGTCAATAGAGAAATTGAAGGCTCGCATAAAGATTTTGTTAAGGTTTTTAATTCATAGAGAGTCCCTTTGGAATTACCATAAATAGGGAGTTTCAGGGGTTGTATACTTATTCTTTGGGTAATTGTTATAAAGTGTTTTCGCCTATAAAATTGTCGAGAACTTAATGTGGTGATGCTACTTTGTTTCCACGGATATTTAAAGATTAGCAACTATGATAAAGCACTCAATGAAAACCTCAGTAGTATCGCACTTGTTTTTATGAAATATGATAGTGTGAAAGTAAGAATTTCAATATAGAATATGCTTTATTTTATCAAATGGAACATAATCAAAAAAGTAAATTCGATTTGTAAAAGGAGCGAAGAGGAGTAAGTATAAGGATTCCTACCTTTCTGTATTTAATAAGAGAATTGCTTAAAAAAGAGGAGCATCGCTTGATAGCTATGAATTAGCTATTTTGCAATGCTCCTCATTTTATGCGCACTCACACTATGGGTTTGGTAAGGCGAAGTATCTTCGCCTTCAAGATAAAAACCTGTGGAGTCTAGAATAGCGAAGCTACTCTGTTCATGACAAGGAAAAGTTCGCAAACCAATTTTTCCTTATCTATAGAAAGATTATCTCATATGAAATTTTGCTAAAGTACTTTTTACGTATACTATTTGTATAATAGCACTAGATGTTAAAGATACATCTGCTAAAGATTAGCAGCAGCCTCTGAATCCACAGCATCTACGGCAGCAACGGCAACAACGGCAGCAACAATCTCTACGACAGCAGCGATGTCTACGGCAATCGCAGTCTCTATCGCAATCTCTATCGCAGTCTCTACGGCAATCGCAGTCTCTATCGCAATCTCTACGGCAATCGCAGTCTCTATCGCAGTCTCTACGGCAATCGCAGTCTCTATCGCAGTCTCTTCCGCAACCAAAGCCAAAGCCACTACAGCCAAAACCAAAATTATTACAACCCATAATATCATTCCTTTCTTTTTTATTTATACTATAAGATATGAATTAGATTTTGCTGTGTGACAAAATTTGAGCTTTTTTCTATAAATAAGTTTTATTTAAATTTTTTTCATTGCATTTAAATGTTATTTTTTATCAAATTATTGTTATTTTTGTATCTTGTATTTTCAAGTAAATGTAAAGAACATTTAAAATACGTGACATAAACTTGCCACACAGGGTAAGTTATAATATTACAAATTTAAAGAATGAGGTGATAGGAATGCAAGGTAATCGTTTATTTGAAATCACTTACCTGCTCTTGGATAAAAAAAGTATGACAGCAAAAGAGTTAGCAGAGCATTTTGAGGTATCCGTTAGAACAATATACCGTGATATTGACGCGCTTTCCTTAGCCGGTATACCAGTCTATACTACCAAAGGTAAAGGTGGAGGGATTTCTTTAATGGAATCTTATGTACTTAATAAAGCAGTTTTGTCTGATAAGGAACAAGAAAATATTTTAGCATCTCTACAAGGTTTCCATGCGGTCAGCCGCTCAGAAGAGGCGACGCTTAGAAAACTAAGTTCCATCTTTGGTAAAAAAGAGGAATCTTGGATTGAGGTTGATTTTTCAAGATGGGGAAGTAATACGGAAGAGAAAGAAAAGTTCGAATTAATTAAACAAGCAATTCTTGATAAAAAAGAATTAGAAATGATTTATTACAATTCTTCTGGACAAGAGTCAAAACGAATTGTTTATCCACTAAGGCTTATATTTAAAGCGCAGTCGTGGTATTTATATGCTTATTGCAAAGAAAAAAAAGATTATCGTATCTTTAAATTGCGAAGGGTTAAAAATCCCCTGATGCACTCAAAGAGATTTTCAATTGAAGTACCGCCAATCGATATGGATAGCATCATGTATCAAAATGAAGTAAAAATTGAAAAAATAATATTAAAATTAGATCATTCCTTATCCTATCGAGTATTTGATGAATTTCAAGAAGAAGAGATTAAAAAACTTGACGATGGAAATTATGTTGTGTCATTTCTAGCATCAATACCGTGGATCTATAATTTTATTCTATCTTTTGAAGACAAAGTCGAGGTCATTTCACCGGATTTTGTGAAAGAACAGATGAAAACAATCTATCGCAATGCATTACTTAAATACGAATAAAATTCTTCTCTTTTGAGATATTAAGTTTGTAATGGAAAATGTATATTTGGGTCACAATATATTTAAAAACGTTTTATCTCTTACAAGTTGTGTGAGGATAGGAGAGAAGAGAAAGTAATTAGAGAACAATTAAGATAATTATTTCATAGTAGAATGGAGCAACACACATGAATGAAAAAATATATGAATTTGAAGCAATCATAAAGAAAGTACCCGATATTGATGGAGCTTATGTAGAGATTCCTTTTGATGTGAAACAAGAGTTTCAAAAAGGTAGAGTTCCGGTTACTGCTACCTTCGATGGTGTTGTTTATGAAGGAAGCTTAGTTAGAATGGGGACCCCATGCCACATTATAGGAATACAAAAAAAAATAAGAGCTGAAATACAAAAACAACCAGGAGACATGGTCAAAGTTACTATGAAAGAGCGGCAACCAAAACAGGAGAAATAGCATGAATGGAAATGCAGAATTATTAAATTTTATCTATCAAAACTCTCAGATGGGAATTGAAACTCTACATCAGATTATCGGTATTGTAGAGGATAACAAATTTAAGGAACGCTTAGAATCACAATACAGAGAATATAAAATGATTAACAAAGAATCTGAAAAGCTACTGAATTCTAATGGATTCGATGAAAAAGGAATAAGTGCTTTTGATAAGATTAGGACCTACCTCATGATAAATATTCAAACACTGACAGATAAAAGTACTTCACACATTGCAGAAATGTTAATTATAGGGAGTAATATGGGAGTAATCGATGCGATTAAGAATCTAAAAAAGTATGAAAATGCAAAAAAAGAAATCAATGAATTAATGGACCGATTACTTAAGTTTGAAGAAGATAATATCAAAGAATTAAAGGAATATTTATAGGAGGTTTGCAATGGCTAAAGCAGGTATGAAACGACCAAATCCACAAGAACCACATGGAACAGAAAGTAATCATAAATTACATTTAAAGAAAAATGACCAGCCACCAGTACCAGAAATTCAAGGAAAAGCGAAAGCAGGTCATAAAAAAGCATCACAAATGCAGGAGAATTCAAAATGAAACAGAAAAAGTGGAAAAAGACACAGAAGGATAATTACAAAGAGTCTAGTGTATCCGTCAAAGATCTTTTCAATTCCACATCCGATAGAGAAACCTCTTATGGAGGAGACAAAGAGCAAGCTCAAAAACTTTTTTGCGAATTGGAACATGAGCTTATGACGAGTGAAAAACCATCTCTTTATCTTAACACATTATTATCCCGACCTGAATTTTATCAGTACCCTTTTTCCATGCTTACTTCTCTAGAAAAGACGGAACAATCTCCAAAGTATCATCCGGAGGGAAATGTCTGGATTCATACACTGATGGTTGTTGATGTTGCTGCTTCAGAAAAGGAGAAGAGTGAAAGACCGAGAGAAATCATGTGGGCAGCCTTATTACACGATATCGGGAAGCCAGAAACAACTAGATTTCGTAAAGGAAGAATCACCTCATACGATCATGACCGAGTAGGAGCTGAGCTTGCAGATAAATTCTTGTCTGAGTTTATCACAGATCGAGAGTTTATAAGATATGTATGTTCTTTAATACGCTGGCACATGATGATTTTGTATGTGAATAAAGATTTGCCGTTCGGAGATCTTCAAACAATGCTAAATGAGGTTCGAAGTGAAGATTTAGCGATACTTGGATGGAGTGATCGGACAGGTAGGTCCGGAATTGATAAGAAGGCTGAAAAAGAAGCAATTGAGTTATTTTATAAAAAAGCAAAATCTATAGAATGATAGCTTATATACTTGAAATTGTATTGGAAAAGATAGTATAATTAAAGGGCTGTTGCAAAATAATGGCAAATTATGATGCAACAGCTTTTTATAGTTAGTGTAACCAGCTAAGCTGGATTACACTTGCTTCAAGAGAATAAATATCATATATAACTGAAGGAGAAATGACATGAGTTTATTGAAAAGTAAGCATCAAGAAGCACAGTTAGGATATCATCATACACTTTATGCTAGCTATCTCGGGTACATAACTCAAGCAATTATTAATAATTTCCCAGCATTGTTATTTTTAACATTTCAAAAAGAATTTGATGTTTCACTAGAACGTATTGCAACAATGGTATCTATCAATTTTATTATTCAAATCATTGTAGATTTTATTGGTGCCAAAACAATAGATAAAATAGGTTATCGTATCTCAGCGGTCGTTGCACATGGTTTCTGTGTCATTGGGTTAATCAGTCTAGGTACATTACCAAAGCTATTACCAGACCCTTACCTAGGTTTACTAATTGCAGTAGCATTCAATGCGATTGGTGGTGGAATTATAGAGGTAATCATTAGTCCAATCGTGGAATCTTTGCCAGGAAAAGAGAAAGATAAAGCAATGAGCATCCTCCATTCTTTTTACTGCTTTGGTCATGTGGGGGTTGTAATTTTATCTACCTTGTTCTTTCTTTTAGTGGGCATTGAGCACTGGCCTTTCTTAGCTTATTTTTGGATGTTGATACCTCTTGGTAATCTTATATTATTTTCAAAGGTACCTCTCTGTACGTTATCGGAGCATCACGAAGAGGCTATGAATTATAGTGAGGATGTTACGCAAAGAGATGGTAAAAAGAGAAACAAATCGCAAAAGAGTATATTTACTTCCTCTATGTTTGCTTGGCTGTTTTTATTAATGATATGTTCAGGGGCAGCAGAACAGGCGATGTCTCAATGGGCATCTTATTTTGCGGAAGCGGGGCTTAAAGTTAGTAAAACTGTTGGAGATTTATTAGGACCATGCGCATTTGCCATGTTAATGGGAATCTCAAGAGCAATGTATGGGAAGAAAGGAGAAAAAATTAAGTTAGAACGAGCTATGGCGCTTTCAAGTGCTCTATGTATCATAAGTTATCTAATTGTTATATTCTCACCATTGCCTATTCTATCTTTAATTGCTTGTGCTATTTGTGGTTTCTCGGTAGGAATAATGTGGCCAGGTACGTTTAGCCTTGCTGCAAAACGGTATCGCCAAGGTGGAACTGCGATATTTGCTATTCTTGCTTTAGCTGGAGATGTGGGCTGTGCCTTAGGTCCAGCGATTGTAGGCTTTATTGCAAATAGATCGGCATA
>NZ_DAMADT010000004.1:67529-79089 GCF_031997925.1 Lachnoclostridium sp.
CAGTTATTATGATAGTTGGAGTATACATAATTCAAACAAAGAAGATGAAATACTCATAAGTAAAACAGAACGGTAAAGACTATGTTATAAAATATATGAAGTACTAAGGAAAGGAATTAATAAATCAATGAAGGGTGACATGACAACTGGGAATCCCGGAAGAACCTTAGTTAAATTTGCTATTCCTATGGTTTTGGGAAATTTATTTCAACAAGCATATAATCTAGCAGACACAATGATAGTCGGAAAGAAGGTAGGCTCTAATGCTCTGGCAGCAGTGGGAACTTGTTCTTCAATCACATTTTTATTTATAGCAATTGCGACGGGTGCTGGTATTGGTGCTTCCGTTGTAATATCTCAGTATTTTGGTGCAGGGAAATACGGGAAAATGCGTAGTGCAATACGCACCGTACTCATTACGATGCTCATTATAAGTTCTTTTATAACCGTTTTAGGATTATTATTAAATCGAAGTATTCTACATGCGATGAATACACCACCAGAAGTATTTGAAGATACAGCGGTTTATCTTGGTATCTATTTTATGGGAGTAATCTTTTTATTTTTATTTAATACACTGAACGCGATATTTAATGCACTTGGAAATTCAAAAGTACCATTAATATTTTTAGCATTTAGCTCGGTACTAAATATTGTACTAGATTTGGTATTTGTAATTAATTTCAATCTAGGTGTTGCAGGTGTAGCCTATGGAACCTTAATCGCACAGGCGTTATCTGCGGTATTATCATTTCTAGCACTGATTGTTTACATGAAAAAACAAAATATACAAGAAGAATCAAGGTATTTCGACTTTGAAATCTTAAAAACTGTTGGAAAAATTGCAGTTCCATCCATTATACAGCAATCCATTGTTTCAATTGGTATCGTCTTAGTACAAGCTCTTGTAAATCGATACGGTGCTGACGTTATGGCAGGCTATGCAGCAGCCACAAAAATCGATTCCGTAGCAATTATGCCTATGGTTAATATCGGTAGTGCTATGTCTACATTTACTGCTCAAAATATAGGGGCAAAGAAGCCTGAACGTGTCGCAAAAGGCTTACGTGGAGCATTATCGATGGTTTGGATTTTTGGATTATTTATTGCAGGTATCCTATATCTTTATGGGGAACAATTTATTGGTTTCTTCGTGGCAAATGATGCAAGCAAAACAGTTTTAGAGGTTGGGATTGAGTACTTAAGAGTGGTATCCGTTTTCTATGTTATTATGGGGACCATGAACAACTTTAACGGTGTGTTACGAGGTGCAGGAGATATGAAATTCTTTATGATTGCAACACTTTGTAACCTAACATTTAGAGTTCTACTTGCGTATGGTCTTGCTGCTTTATCAGGTATTGGCTATCATGCGATTTGGTGGTCCATTCCAGCTGGTTGGGCAGTTGCTCTTATTGTAGCCTGTGCCCGTTATGCTTCCGGACGATGGAAAATAATTCGAACAGTGTAGAGTTTCCAGAAAAGAAGGTAATTTAAACGTTTCTGTGTAAAATAATAGGTTTAGAAACAGGTTTTATTCATATTCTTCTTTGTGTTGTAATATGATTAAAAAAAACGGAAATTTATATGGAAATTCATGTAGTAAAACCAGGTGACAGCGTATTTTCAATTGCAAATCAATATGGAGTATCCGTACAGCGTCTCATTTTTGATAACGAGATTTATACACCCGAGAATTTGGTGATCGGTCAAGCACTACTAATTCTTCATCCAACCAAGATATATCAGGTTAAGCCTGGAGACACGCTTTATTCCATAGCTCAGAATTTTCAAGTTAGTGTTATTAGCTTGATTCGCAACAATCCGTATATCATACAGGACCAACAATTAAGTGAAGGTCAGGTTCTAGTCATAACGTATGAAGGAGTTAGAGATAAGACTATCTCTACCAATGGATATGTTTATCCTTATGTAAATCATCAAGTATTAGAGCAAACACTTCCGTACCTTACAAATCTAAGTATCTTCTCGTATGGATTTACTACAGAAGGGGATTTAATACCTCCAGATGACGAGGAAGTACTGGAAATAACAACAAAACATGGAGTAGGACCTATATTAACGCTAACACCTTTAGATGAAAATGGAATGTTCAACAATGCGTTAGTAAGTGCTGTTGCACAAAACGAGGCGGCTCGAGATCATTTAATTGATGAACTGTTAGTTGTGGTAAAAGAAAAACAGTATGTTGGTGTTAATGTCGATTTTGAGTATGTCAAAGGAGAAGACCGTATTGGTTTTGCTGAATTTGTTGCAGAATTAACAAGAAGAATGAATGAAGAGGGCTTCTTTGTTTCAGTAGCATTGGCACCTAAGACAAGTGAAAATCAGCCTGGTTTATTATATGAGGGTATGGATTATCGCTTGCTTGGTGAGGCAGCTAATAGTGTTTTTTTAATGACGTACGAATGGGGCTATACCTATAGTGAACCGATGGCTGTTGCACCAATCAATTTGGTAAGACAGGTAGTTGATTTTGCAATAACTCAAATACCAGTTGATAGGATTGATTTGGGTATTCCAAACTATGGCTATGACTGGGCTCTTCCTTATGTCAAAGGAGAGACAAAAGCAAGATCGATTGGCAATATTGAAGCAGTTCAAATCGCCGCTGCAAATAATGCGGTTATACAATTTGATGAAGTGGCACAAACCCCATTTTTTAAATATACTCGTGATGGAGTAGATCATGAAGTTTGGTTTGAAGATGTAAGAAGTATCAAAGCAAAATTTGATCTCGTGAAAGAATATGATTTACGAGGTGTTGGCTACTGGCAATTAATGAGATTATTCCGCTCAAATTGGTTGTTACTAAATTCAATGTTTGAAATTTTATAAATAAATTCAGGTTAGAAGGTAGGCATTATGAGGTTGTCATGATGCTTACCTTTTTTGCTATGCGTCTTTTGGGACTAATCTAAAATAATGTATAAAAATTAGTAATAAAAAATTTAAGTTTATAAACAAAGACTTGTATATGGGGATATAAATATAGTGAATCTACCGATGTTGCACCAATTAATCGGGAAAGAAGTACGGGATTATCCATAACTCAAATGCAGAGTAATAAAATTGATATGAGTATTACAACTACGGTTAAGACTGGGTTTTTTTATGTTATAGGTGAGGTCAGTGCAAAGCTATTGTGTATAAATATTAAAATTGCTAAAATTTATACTTGACGAACGAGTTGTTACGTTGTACTTTATAATTAGTAATTAAGTACTAAATACATAAGAGGTGGGAAATGTTTGATTTTGCATTTGATTGGATTAAAGAGTTAGAAACAGGAGATGAATTAATAGATCAGCAACACAAAGAGTTCTTTCGTATTGGAAGAGATATTGAGCAATTACTTGTGAGAAAGTGCATTGGAGTTCAAGAACAAGAGTTACTAGATATCGTATGTGAACTCAGAGAGTATGTTTCCTACCATTTCTATTCAGAAGAAACTATAATGCGTCAAAAAGGATATTCAAATTACGAGCTACACGTTAAGGAACATCTAGGATTTCGTAAATTTATTATGGAGATTGACTGTCCAGCATTAGCTAAAAATCCATATAAGGAGTTAAAGGCGTTAAAATCAGCGATTCAATCTTGTGTATTTAATCACATGATGGGTGAAGATGTGAGAATGATTAAGGAAATCCAACTTAAAAATAATTAGGGAAATAAGTGGTTTAAGCAAAATTAAGGATAGAGTATTTTGCTTAAGCCTTTTTTCATTGTTTTACTTGAGGTAGAATAAATTATTGTTAAATTATTATGCTAGTAAATAAATAGTATTTTATAGACATGTTTGGTTATGTTTGTTATAATCGGATAGAATTTAAAAGATAGGCATAGGAGCTTAATACTTATCAAGATAATTAATATTAAAATTTAAAAACCCAGAATAATTTGGACATAAATGACTGAAGTATGTTTAATAGATTTGATAACAGCCTAAAAAGCCATAGTTTCAAATTAGAGACAAAAGTAAGATATTGAAAAAATAGAAAAGTAAAAAATAGAAAGTAAAAAATAGAAAAGTAAAAGATAGAAAAGATAAAAGATAGAAAAGGTAAAAGAAGATAGTGATAATTGGTTATACAAAAAGAAGGGAAACGTAAATGATGAAAAATTCTTCAAGAATAAATAGTGATAAAAAAACGAGTAGCGCTACAGTGAAGGGAAATACATCTTGGAAAGGAAATACTTCTGCGAAAGGAAGTATGACTAGAAAAGAAAATACTTCTGAGAAAGAAAGTAGGAACGGAAAAGAAAATATAAACAGTAAAGAAAATATGACTAGAAAATTAAAAACTTCTACGAAAGCAAATATAGCTGGGAAAGAGAAAATGAAAGGTCAGAATGCATATAAGGAGTCTAATGATTATAAGGGATCTAATGGAAAGCAAGAAAAGACTTATTATAAAAAGGAACAAAATGAGAACATCAATCCTAAGTCACAAAGTAAGGGGCTTATAGACAAGAGTAAGGATGGGAAAAAAACAGTAGATAAGGGGAGTACACTTAGAACTAACAAAAAGAAAAAATATGGAGAATATGAGTGTTCGCATTCTAAAAAATGTGGAGGCTGCCATTACCTAGACCTACCGTATGAAGAGCAACTAAAAATAAAGCAGAAACAAGTATCGAAACTATTATCTGATTTTTGCAAGGTCCATCCAATCCTAGGAATGGAACATCCTTATCATTATAGAAATAAAGTACAGGCTGTATTTGGTCGTGATGCAAAAGGAAATATAATATCTGGTGTTTATAAAGAGGGAACTCATCAAATAATTCCTACTACCTCTTGTTTAATAGAAGATAAAAAGGCAGATGAAATTATTGGAACAATTCGTGGTATGTTAAAATCCTTTAAGATAAAAACATACGATGAAGATTCCGGCTTTGGTTTACTTCGCTATGTGCTAGTAAAAAGAGGTTTTACTAGTGGCGAAATCATGGTTGTTTTAGTAATTGCATCTCCAATACTACCATCAAAGAAAAATTTTGTAGCTGCTCTTAGAAAAGCTCATCCAGAAATTACAACAATTGTGTTAAATATCAACAATCGTACCGATAGTTTGATTCTTGGAGATCGTGAAACTGTTCTTTATGGAAAAGGATATATTGAGGATACCCTATGTGGAAATGTATTCCGTATATCATCAAAATCCTTTTATCAGGTTAACCCTGTACAAACAGAACGCTTATATCAGTTAGCGATTAAAGCAGCTGGACTAACAGGCAAAGAAAGAGTGATAGATACTTATTGTGGTATCGGTACAATTGGTCTAGTCGCAAGCAAAAACGCGAAAGAAGTACTTGGCGTTGAGGTAAATAAAGAAGCAATAAAGGATGCAATTGCAAATGCTAAGCGCAATGGCATTACAAATGAACATTTCTACAACTCAGACGCCACAGAATTTATGATTGCTATGGCTGAAAAAGGAGAAAAAGCAGATGTAGTATTTATGGATCCGCCAAGAGCAGGAAGTACAGAACAGTTTATAGATGCAGTTGAGAGCATACAGCCAAGCAAAGTTGTTTATATTAGCTGTAACCCTGTTACGCTGCAGAGGGATCTAAAATATTTTATAAAGAAGGGCTATCATGTGAAGGAAGCTTGGCCAGTGGATATGTTCCCTTGGACAAATCATGTGGAGACGTGTTGTCTGCTATATAAGGTGAATTAAGAAGTAAATAGGTAATAGATGCTTCGTCGTAATGACAGAATAAACTGATGTGTGAAAATGAGGTGAATTAGTATGCCAGACATTAAATACGATATAATTGAAGAAATCGGTGTATTATCTGAAAATTCAAAAGGTTGGAGAAAAGAAGTTAATCTCATCAGTTGGAATGGTGGTGAGCCTAAATATGATATTCGTGACTGGGCTCCAGAACATGAAAAGATGGGCAAGGGAACAACTCTGACCAAAGAGGAGATAATGAAATTAAAAGAGATCTTGAATACGATAGAGTAATAATTGAGCCAGCACATATTCCAGGTGTTGGCTCTGACTTTATGAGGGAGAAAAGTGAAGGAACTTATGGCTGAACGGTTAGTTGGAGATATGAGGCCTTAAGAGATGCACAAAGAAATGAGTGGATATTGTTCATACTATAAAATAGAAGAGATAAGGAGTGATATTATGAATAATGTAACCGTAGAGTTTTTCCATGATGTAATATGTAGCTTTTGCTTCCCTATGTCATATAGGATGCGTCAGCTCCAGAAAATGATGCCAGAGGCTCAAATCGTGCATCGATCTTATGCGTTGGTCAAATCGGAACGCGATTTTGACGAGATGTTTGGTTCAAGAGCAGCGGCTAAGAACGAAATTCTGAGTCATTGGGAACAGGCAAATCAAAATGATGACCTGCACCGATTTAACATCTCTGGAATGCATAAGGCAGAATTTCCATTCCCGTCTTCCATGAAAGTACTTACTGCATGTAAAGCGGCATACTTCACTGCAAGCGACGCTGGATATTGGGATGTTTTTGACGCTCTACAAAATGCCTTATTCGTACAAAACCGCAACATTGAGGATCCGGATATCATTAACGAGTGCATCAGGCAAAGTGGCATAGACTTAGAGAAATGGGAGCAACATTACAGTAGTGGTGATACAAAGGATGCGGTGGAGAATGACTTGATTCTTGCAAAACAATATGGCATCGAAGGGGTTCCATGCCTCATCATAGATGGAAAATATCGAATCAGTGGTGCACAGCCACTTGCACAAATTATCCAAGCTATCCAAGGTGCTGCTGAAAATAAAGAGAAAACCTCCTCTGAAGGTGCAGCATGTCGATTGGATGGCGGTAAAATAAATTGCGATTGATTAACTTGCCGTAGATATGTTACAACGCAAAAAAAATACGCCAACCCTTTTTCAAACTCGATTAGTGAAGAACGCCCTTTATGGGTGATAGGAGGTTACAACCATGAGCGAAAAAACAGAACTGCAAAAGGTTAGCGAGGAAACCATGCGCTTTCTGCGAGGAAAGTATGTTTTAGATGAAGTGGGAAATGGCAAAGATGAATTGAAATTCCGTAAAGGCGGGAAAACGGTGCTGACTATCTATATACGAGAAGACTGTTATGATTTTCTCGTTATTTTCGGAAAAGCAGAACGTGAAATATTTGAGGCGCGGCGCAATGAATTTCCGCAGAAGATACAGGGAATTTACGATAACAGCAAAACACATCATGACGGCAAATGGATGTTTATTTCCGCTGCCGATTTACATACGCTCGAAGCTGTCAAGCAGCTTATTTTGATTAAGAAAAAGCCTAACCGAAAGCCGTTTCCGAAAGAGCAGGCGGTCTATGCCAGTTGCGGACACCGTTGCGATTTGTGTGTGCATTATAACGGTGGAACAATTAGCGAGGAGTTTCGGGCGGAGTTGAAAGAGCGACTGATACGTGTATACGCGGGGGGTGTAGGCGATGGGGGGTATTGGGGCGATGATATGAAGTTGTGTGATGGCTGTCATACCGGGGGATTAGATAAAGGCTTTAACTGCGATTCATTGAAATGCGCGGCGGAAAATGACGTTGATAAATGCCAAAATTGTCATAAAAATCCTTGCGATAAGGCACATCATTTATATCAAGGGCTAAAACCTGAAATCCACACAAATATTATTGCTGCCGACGATGTTACATGGGTAATTCTACCTTATGTGTATGAGCAATACGGAAATTAAGTGGGATAACAACTAAATAGGGTTCAAATTAAGGGTTCCCAAAGATTGGAGCATTTCAGATTAGTGGTCGTTCTTTGGAAGCCCTTTTTTACATCTGTGAGAACCTATCTACGATTTTAAAGTTGATATGGTTGAGTGAATATTGTGCATTTTTACATAAGGTTGAGGGGACAGGTTATCATATTTCCTGTTATCCTACTATCATATTGACATGTGATTTTACAGTGATATGATGTCTATATATGATACAAGAAAGGTATGGTGTTATTATGCAAAAACGGCCATTTGGTAACACAGGTTTACACACTTCAATTCTTGGATTTGGTGGATTTCATTTGCTGGAGATCCCAGTAAGCGAGGCGAACTATCTATTAAATCGATATTTGGACGAGGGCGGTAATTATATTGAGACTGCTGCCAGCTATGGGGATGGTGAGTCAGAAAGAAAGATAGGACAATGTGTATCAGCAAGAAGAAAGGAATTCATTCTGGCAACAAAGTCAGGAGAACGTTTCAAGGACGGATTGTTAGCCTCCTTAGATCGTAGCTTACATAATCTTAATACGAATTATGTGGATCTTTTCATTATGCATGCTGTGGGAACTATGGAGGAGCTGGATCAGATACTTGCTCCCGGTGGGGCATTGGAAGGTGCATTACAAGCAAAAAAGGAAGGACGCATTCATCACATAGGAATCTCAATGCATGGCCAGCCCGATGTCTTAATCCGTGCATTAAAAGAATACCCTTTTGAGGCTGTGATGACGACCATTAATTATTATGATCATTTCAACTTCCCCGAGATACAAGAGGTATTGTTACCATTAGCACATAAGAATAATACTGCTATTATCTTAATGAAACCGGTAGCAGACGGTCTATTGTGGCGCAATGCTTCGCAGGCGTTCCGTTATGCCTTCAGTCAGCCGGTATCCATTGTCGTTGCAGGCATCAATAATAGAGAATTACTAGAGGCGGATTTACGTTACGCGAATGAATTCAAACCGATGTCAGAGGAAGAAATGGAAGACATATATACTAATTCTCCTGAGCTTGGTACCTATGTATGCAGACAATGTGGAAAATGCATGGTTTGCCCCGAGAACATTCCCCTTACGGATATCTTCCTATATGAGGGTTATTTCGATCGGCAAATGGCGGATGGTATCGTAACCAATGCTTCCGATTACGCCTTAAAGGAGCGGCTACGCTTTTGGTTTGGCAATCGAGATATGGCTATGAACCTTTATTCCAAACTGGAGGTTAAGGCTGATAGCTGCACCGATTGCGGCAAATGTACGCCGGAATGCCCTTACAGTATCGATGTAAGACGTAAGTTAGCAATCGCAGATTATAAGTTGGCGAAGAAGGATATTTTTTAACATTTTATATCATGATATGTAATGGTTTTGAAGGATAAAAATTAAAGGTAGGATTACTCTTGACATTGCAGTGAAAATCTATAAAACCTTATTCAAAGGAGGCTTGTGTGTGAAAATTTATATAATTGAAGATGATACAGTCCTTCGAGAAGAATTGGCCAAAATGATTGTCATTTATGGATACTCGTGCGATTATACCGATGATTTTGAAAACATCATTACGCTTGTACAATCTGCAAAGCCAGATTTAATTCTACTCGACATCAATTTACCCTATTATGACGGATATCATATTTGTCGTGAAATACGTAAACAATCTGAAGTGCCCATCATCATCGTCACTAGCCGTAATACAGATATGGACGAACTTATGGGTATGAATCTCGGTGCGGACGATTTTGTCACAAAGCCCTATAACAAGCAAATTTTGCTTGCCCGGATTGCGGCAGTGCTTAAGCGTACTGAACAGAAAACTCAAATGGAGGCTTTAGAACATAGAGGATTAATACTTTCGCTTGCTAAAAGTAGAGTAACGTTTAAAAATAAAACGGAAGAACTTACTAAGAATGAACAGCATATTCTTTCTATGCTTATCAAAAATTCTGGTCGTATCGTATCTCGGGAGGAACTGATGGATGAGCTTTGGCAGTCGGACGAATTTGTAGATGATAACACTCTAACGGTCAACGTTAACCGCTTGCGTCACAAACTGGATTCTGTCGGAGCAAATGATTTCATTTCGACTAAGCGTGGGCAGGGGTATTTGATATGAAGCTTACGTTATTTTTGAAAGATAAATTAATTTTCATACTGGGGCAGATTTGCATTGTTATTTTTGTCAGTGTAATATTAAGTATGGTTCACATAAGCACTGCGGCGGTACTGTTGATTTGTGGGTTGATTATTCTCATTGCTATAGTTTCGCTGCTACAGGATTATTCAAAACGCAGCAATTATTACAGGGGGATTTATAATACCCTCCATAATATGAACAAAAAGCAATATATTGCGTCTTTACTTGAAAACCCTACATTTGCGGATGCAGAGATTTTGTGCGATATTTTGCGGCAAGCTACGAAGGCAATGAATGATGAAATAGCTGATTATCAGATCCAAAGAGATGAATACAGAGAATATATCGAAACATGGATACACGAAGTGAAGCTGCCTATTTCCTGTATCATACTATTATGTGAAAACAACAGAAGTGATTCTTCGCGAAGCATTCTGGAGGAAATGGATAAAATTGAAGGTTATGTTGACCAAGCATTGTTCTATGCTCGCAGTACTAACGTGGAAAAGGATTATACCATCCGTTCTGCCTCTCTTGATGTATTGGTAAAAGCGGCGGTTAAAAAACACTCAAAACAGCTTATTGCTTGTAAAACGAGTATTCAAATCTCTGATATGGATTACACTGTTTACACAGACACAAAATGGCTGGACTTTATTCTAGAGCAGGTGATCTCCAACAGCATTAAGTACAAAAAGAATGACCTTACACTGTCTTTTAAAGCAAAGGAGGAAAATGCGAATATCGTCCTATGTATCAGTGATAACGGTATTGGAATTCCTACTCAGGATTTAGGCAGAGTATTTGAAAAGGGTTTTACTGGCGTAAATGGACGGCGGTTCGCAAAATCCACCGGCATTGGTCTATATTTATGTAAACAGCTTTCCGAAAAAATGGGGTTGGGATTTGATCTTAAATCGAAAGAACAGTTGGGGACATCAGTATTCATCATTTTTCCAAAGGATAAGCTGACTATGATTGCAGAATGAAAGTGAACAAATCGATAAAGGGCTCTCTACGATAAGTGGATGGCTCTTTTCTTATCTTACAGATTTGTTCGTTTTCTGTAAGCTAAATCGATGGTAAGACATGGAGTTCATTGCTATAATCTATCGTACTAAGAATAATAATTTGGAGGAAACCAATGTGAATACTATACTGAAGGTTCAAAATCTGCAAAAATATTATGGCGGTAAGGGTAATATTACGAAAGCTATAGATAATATCAGTTTTGATGTCATAAAAGGAGAATACATCGGCATTATGGGTGCGTCAGGAAGCGGTAAGACGACACTGCTCAACTGTATTTCCACTATTGATAGTGCCACAGCAGGACGCATCTTAATTGGAGGGCAGGACATTACGGAGATGAAATCCAGCCAACTCTCTAGATTCCGACGAGAAAAACTGGGCTTTATTTTTCAGGACTTCAATTTGCTGCATACTCTAACTGCTTATGAGAATATAGCACTAGCGCTAACGATTTTGAAAACCCCTGCGAACCAAATTGATGGTAGCATTAAAAAGGTGGCACAGTTGTTAAGCATTACTGATGTATTAAACAAATACCCTTATCAGATGTCCGGAGGACAGAAACAGCGTGTGGCTGCCGCCCGTGCCATCATCACAAATCCTGCCTTGGTACTGGCGG
>NZ_DAMADT010000004.1:79099-91940 GCF_031997925.1 Lachnoclostridium sp.
TCTGCCAGAATGTTGTTGGAAAGTTTCACCCGACTGAATAGCGAAATCGAAGCCACAATTCTGATGGTTACCCATGACGCTTTTTCCGCTAGCTACTGCAAACGCATAATTTTTATTAAGGACGGGAAGTTGTTTAACGAGCTGATCCGTGGAAATGAAACCCGCAGAGAGTTTTTTAACCGCATCATGGAAGTCATTTCTTTGTTGGGAGGTGAATTAGATGCCCATTAAGCTTGCCCTCAAAAATGCAGAAAGAAGTATTAAGGATTATGCAATCTATTTTTTCACTTTAACATTCGGGGTCTGTGTATTCTATATGTTTAACTCCATCTATGTCCAGCAAGCGATGATGGAGTTAACTGTCGAGCAGACTGAATCTGTAAAAGCAGTACTAGGGCTCTTAAACTATGTGTCCGTATTTGTTGCAGTGGTGCTTGGATTTTTAATTGTTTACGCAAATAGCTTTTTCATCAAACGGCGAAAAAAAGAACTTGGAATCTACATGACACTGGGCATGGATAAGCACCGAATCTCTGTAATCTTGATCATGGAAACTTCTATCGTGGCACTGCTTGCGCTAGTAGCAGGTCTTGTGTTGGGTGTGGTTTTATCACAGTTCATGTCTGTTTTCACAGCAAAAATGTTTGAAGCAGATATGAAAAAATTTTCTTTCGTATTTGCTCCGAGTGCTTTGTTTAAAAGCATTTTGTATTTTGGTATTATATTTTTAATTGTGATAATTTTTAACTCGATGTCTATTTCTAGGTTTAAACTGATTGACCTGATATATGGGAGTAGGGTAAATGAAACACTGAAAATAAAAAATATCAAGGTTTCTTTTTCATTATTCTTTCTTTCCCTGATTTTATTTGGAATGGCATATTACTTGATTCTTACAAACGGAATGTTTTACATTAACGCAGTTTTCTTCACAGGCATTTCGTTTGGTATTATCGGTACGCTTTTCTTTTTTTACTCGCTTTCTAGTATCCTAACAGTTCTGATACAATCAAAAAAAAGGCTGTTTTTTAAAGACCTGAACATGTTCGTTACAAGGCAACTTGGAAGTAAAATCAATACCAATTTTGCTTCGATTTCTGTGGTATGTATCGTCCTGCTAATGACGATTGGTATTTTTTCCATTGGTTACAGTATGCAACATGTGTTGTCATCCGAGCTTCGCAGCTATGCTGGGTTCGACTGCTCATTTTACGATATGCCGTCCAACGAAGATGAATACGGGCGTAGCTTTACAGGGCTTAAAAAATTTCTGGATGAGAACGAAAATATAAAGTTCTATCAGACCTATCGCATTTACGATCTGGAGCAGGGGTACACGGAACTTGATGTTATGTTTCCGGAAGATGCATCGTATCTTAAGGAAAAGGTTCTCAATTGCATCTCTCTGTCAGACTATAATAGAGCAATGAAGATGCAGGGAAAAGAGGAACTTTCTCTTTCTGACAGGGAATACGCAATGCTTACTAACTATTCGCTTCTGACTGATTTTGCAAATGCGTTATATGCCGCAAACTCTTCAATCGTGATTAACGGACAGCATTTACTCCCTGTTTGCTCTCTTGTAGGAAACGCTCGCAATGGCTTGGAGGGTGTTATGTTTATTGTACCGGATGAGTACACGCAAGGACTTCATAGTGGGACATCCGTTCTTAACCTAGACTGCAAGAGCAGCAATAAAGCAGATACGTTTTTTCAACAACTGGCGGAATTTGACGCCTCAAATACTTATGAAGAACGAAATTACTCCTATTACAACAGCCGTGCGGAGATTTATGCTCAGGCTACTACGAATAAAGCGGTTTTATCATTTGTCGCCATTTATTTGGGCGTTATCTTTATGATAACTTGTGCAGCAATCCTTGCCATACAGCAGTTGGCCGACACCGCCGATAATAAATATCGCTACGACTTGCTAAAAAAGTTGGGCACAGATGAAAAGATGCTGAATAAAGCCCTGTTTTTGCAGATCGCCTGTTATTTTATATTCCCGCTGGTTCTAGCTGTCGTCCATTCATTTTTTGGACTGTGGGCGGCAAATGATACACTTAAAATCTATGGAGACATGAATATTGGAGCAGGTATCACAGTAACTGCTGTGTTTGTAGGCTTGTTATATTCGGCGTATTTCATCATGACCTATGTGGGTAGTAAAAGTATAATAAGTAAAAAGTAAGAAAATTAGGTATACATCTAAAGGAAAAAGCTGGGCAGAGCAAACCACCGGCTAAGCCGGTGGTCATGATTTTGTAACTGCTTTTAATATACTACTAATTATCTAGATGACTAGCCTGAAAACCAGGTTGTGCTAAGGTTATAGATTAAAGTTTACAGTATTTGAGTAAGGAGACACACCGGCTTCATTCACGGCACCTACCCTATATTTATAGTTATTGCCGGGTGTGATAGTATCATCAGTGTAGTTTACGTTACCTGTAAATATTCTTGGTCCAACAGTATCAAGAGTGAAATAGGCTCCCCCATTATCAGATCTTTCGATTAAAAAGCCAGTTTCATTAGTGGCATTATCCCTCCAAGTTAAACGAACACGTGGGCCAACTATCTGTATTGCTGCTAAATTAGTTGGAGCAGCAGGAAGTAGAACTTGGACTTGCCCAATTTTCACAACGTTGGAAAAGCTTTAAAAATGGGTGCCTTTAGATGATGAAGGTACCTTTGGACAATCTTAGTGAAATGAAGAAAGAGAACAACTTTATAGTATGGTGAGTCCAGCGAGGCTGGCAAGTAATCATTAAAGCTCATGCTACTGGCATGTCTATGGCCAGCTTTCAATGCTAAATTCTGTAGGAATATATTTAAGAATAATTTACTAAAATAAAGTAGTAATAATTGAATGATGAATCCAAAAGGGTGAAGTGATGAAACAAAGAATATTGGTAATAGAAGATGAAAAGAGCATCGCCGATGCGATAGTATATGCTATGAAGAGAGAGGGCTTTACGGCAGAGGCTGTCTATGATGGAGAAGAGGCTTTGAAGAAATTTGATCTGTTTAAACCCGATGCGATGATTCTTGATATCATGCTGCCGGGCATAAACGGATTCGAGGTACTGAAAAGGCTGGAAAGTAGGAATTCGGTGGGTATCATCATGCTAACTGCGAAGGAGGACATCGTAGACAAGGTTCTGGGTCTTGAACTGGGGGCGGACGACTATATTACAAAGCCCTTTGATATGCGTGAACTCCTTGCAAGGCTGCGATCTCTCTTAAGGCGCTTACAAGTAAAAGCGGGCAGCCAGGTGCAAACGGAAATCCAACTAGATGGATTGATGCTCAATTTGCAGCAGAGAAAGGCGGTTGCCGGTGAGAAGCTTCTGGATCTGACGCCCAAGGAATTTGACCTATTAGCACTTCTGGCTGCCAACCCGGAAAGAGTTTATACAAGGGACCAGCTTTTGGATTTAATATGGGGTATGGAATATATGGGCGGGACCCGGACTGTGGACATCCACGTCCAGCGTGTGAGAAAAAAGCTGGGTCCAGATTATAGCGATATCCTGCAGACCATTCACGGTGTGGGCTATAAAGCTTCAATTTGATAATAGAACGGTGGCGGCTGATATGATATTAAGTATAAAAATAAAGTTCAGTGTTTTCTTAGCAGCGCTTTTGCTACTCACGGTTACCATATTAAGCATTCTGGTTCTGGATGGGATAAAAAAGGACCAACAGGTGCAGTATGAAGCATATTTATCTCAGCAAGCTAGGACGACAAATTTGTATATCAATCAGTTGAGTCTTAGTGAACCTTTTGTGATGCCCGAAACTTTTTTGATTTCTGGTGGAAATAAGCTGGCAAAGCAGCTAAGCAAGGTCAGCGGTCAAATAACCGTATTGTATGACACTAATGGTAAAAAAATTGGTGAATCTACGGCTGAAAGCAGAGCAAGTAATGTAGAAAAAGCCCTTTCTTTTGCCTTACAAAATAAAATAGCCTATCAAGTAGAGCAGGATTCCCTTTATTACCTTGCGCCGTTGACCAAAGGCGGTGAACAGGTTGGGGTAATTCAGCTTAATTATTCGCTGGAGGGGTATCTTAATTTCTATAATTACATTCAGACACTATTTATTTCTATTGGTGCCGGTGTTTTTATTGTCAGTTTCATTCTCGGATATATTTATTTCAACACATTTGCTAATGGGATTTTAAAGTTAAAAAAAATGGTTGACCGAATCCGGACCGGCCAATACAACATAGAGATCCCTCGTCCATCATCAAAAAACTTATGAAAAAGCAGGGAGGAACCGTTGCATTGGTTGAAACCGGCCCTGAAGGCTCAACCTTCCGTTTATGTTTTCCTTCCTATGAAAAAGATAAATAATTTTACATATTAGAAACATTACAGTTATATTTCCGATATATAAGCCTGATATGATAAAAGAAAAAGGAGATGATGCAATGATGAAAATAATAAAATTTGTAGCCGCTATTGCATTCCTATTGACTTTTACTGCCTGTAGCATGAAGCAGGAAGGAAATAGAACCGTGATCAAAGAGCCTGGTAAAAGCATTACTGTTATTGAAAATGAAAATACTGAAACCGACCAACCCTCTATTTTTGTTGAAAAAATCGATCGATATGAGGGAATGGAAATTACGGACTGGTTTGATGAACAGACCGTTGTCCTTGCAAAGGAAAATCCAGAGCTGGGGAAAATGAGCCTTCTAGAGAATGCGGAATTCTACCCCAGAAGTATTTATCTGTATCACTTGGATACCAAAGAATACGAAACAGTGAAGGCCCCTAAGGATATGTTTCTTGGCGGGGCGATATTGTCCCCCGATAAAAAGCACCTGTTGTACTATGAATACTCGATTGGAGATACCGCCCATTATTTAATGAGCATGGACGAAAGGGAACAGTCACTTGTTACGGATAATATTCTTGGAGTCGCTTTAACTGCCGAGTGGGCTGACGCTAATAGTGTGATCGGTGCTTCCTACGCAGGAGGTGTTTATATAGCTGATACAAATAGGAATATCACACAGGTTGCTGATCTACAGGAGCAATTGTTCACTGTGCAAAAAACGCAGGATAAAATTTATTATATAACAATCGACGACTCCTTGCAGTTGTATATGCTAGATATGATAACCAATGAGAAAAAGAATCTGAAAGTGGAAAATGCGGATGGAATCATTCCATCACCCGATGGGAAGCAAATCCTGATTTCTCAATGGGAGGGTTCCAAGAAAAAGCTTCTTGTTGCCGATGCTGAGGGAAATATCTTGAGGACCATCGCAGAGGGAACCGAGGTGACCGGAGCTTCTTGGTCTCCCAACCAGTTAATGATCGCTTACCAACTCAAAACTGTAATCAATGGTGTAGACAGTAGCGGACTCTATTTGTATGATGTGTTAACCGGTAAATCCATGCAAATTGCTGTGAACATCGAAAGTGTAAAAATCAGGTGGAGCCCTTTAGGGGAAAAAATCGCCATTGCAGAACTGGATGAAAGAAACTATAACAGTAGCATCATTTATTTGAAAGTGAATACCGCAGAGACGGATGAAACCAATGCCAAAGATAATGATAAAGATGCTAGCGAAACAAAAAATATAGGCTATATTGTAGCGATAAATACGGAGAAAAAACATTAGTGAAAGATAATGTAGTAGTTTTGTTAGTGAGCAATCTAGTATGCCAATACTTGGATCAATGAAGTGTTTTTTTCAGATTTAGAGACAATAAATGTTCCAACTTTAATTCTTAACACGCAAACGCTTAAATTAAAACATGCCGCCAAGGAACCACTGGTCTTGGCGGCATGTTTGTAATAGCTACGGGTGGGTAATTGACATTCGCCGAAAGGAAGGTTATAGCTATAGCAATTCTACCAATTCCTCAGGCAGATCGGAGATTTCCGAATATATAATATCCCGGAAATCAATCCATTCTTTCTCATTCTCTTGAATACTTTGAACGGGTGGTATTAGTAATTCACTGGTCTTGATGAAATCCTTCCGGATATCTTTCGTAACATTTTCTGTAGGTATACCATGAATAATACGACCATTTAGAATATAAAACAGCTTGTAGCACCCATTTTCCATAGGAAGCTTTAGTAGTATGCTTCTTGAGGATAAGCTTTTATAGCCGTTCAAACCGTTTTTAATCATTTTAAAGCAGGATATCATATCCCTGTAAATAGAGGCCATTTCGAACCGATATGAATCAACGGCTTCCTCTAATTTAGACTGCAGGGTATTAACTAGTAAGAGAAGATTGTCTTCTGATGCAAGAAGTTCGGAGAGAACTGCCTTATTTTGATCAAATAGATCCTTATCCATAGAAATGGGAAATATATGATATTCAAACTCATACTGGTCGCCGTTTCTTGTAATCGGATAAATATTCTTTAGCTTAACTAGAAATTCGCTTATGGTGTATTTGCTTCTGAAGGGGCCGTAACAATGATCAGTTCTTTCTTCCATTACGGATAGGGAATTATATTTATTATAGTCCTCTAATTTAATAAAAAAGTAGTTCCGGTCATTTTTCATCTGGGCATTGAATCGGGGTTTATATTCCTTTATTAAGGAACACTCTAACAATCGAGCTTCCAGATGAGTATCGGTAACAACATACTCAATATCCCTAATCATTGGTACCATCCGATTTACCTTGTCCCACTTTGGAGTTTTGACAAAATAGGATTGGACTCTTTTTTGAAGGCATTTACTCTTTCCAATATAAATTATAACACCCCGGGAATCCAGCATTTTATAAATTCCAGGGAGTTTTGGAATCTGCTTTAGTTTATCATTTGTAATGTATTTATGATCCATTTCTTCACCTTAACATAATTAAAATCAGTAATCTTTGTTAATAAATATGTATTCTATCATAGCATAAAAGAAATGGGAAGTCTATTATTCTAGACTATATTAGTAGAATGTCTGAAGATACAAAGGGGTCCTAATAATGAGTTAGATAAGAACGGAAAATTAGATAGACTTGATGAATTTTTATTATTTATCATTAGTTCTATAATCCTATTTTTATAGGAATATAGTCTGTGAGCTATAATATTAATCTTATGAATTGTCGAAATTTAATAGAAAACAAAATGAGGATTATAAAATACATGAGTGAACGACAATCAATGACTTTCATATATCGTATTAGATAATATTAAGTACTGAAGAGCAGCAGTAATTAGTGTATTAAAAAATAAAGATGTACAGCTTATTGATGATCTTAAACAAAGAGAAGAATATTTTAAATTATTAACCGTAAAAACTTTAGGGATGCGGTAACTATAAGGAGATTTTGTGAGGATTATGGATGTTAAGTATATAAATACCGTTTTAGAAACTTTCAATGTTACTTTGGAACAATTCGGAGTACATAATATTAAAAGGTGTAATATTCAAAAGAAAGACAAAATGTACTTGAATTTAGATGTATCGACAGTAGTCTGTTTTCAAGGTGCAGTTCAGGGGGATATAGCTCTTTCTATGCCTTTAGATACTGCGAAAAGATTAGCATCAATGATGATAGGGATGAGTATTACTTCCATTGATGATATGGCTAAAAGTGCAGTAGGAGAATTATCCAGTATGATAGCAGGTTCTTTTGCAACAAAACTTTCTTCATTTGGGTTATCAACAAAGATTAATCCTCCCAGAGTTATTTTAGAAAACGCTGAAATTAACAATTTTGAGACTTTAGCGATTGATTTTGAAACTGACATAGGTAAAATAGAACTAAATATTGGACTGCTTATATAAGCCGAACTTGATCTTACATCTGATGAAAGTTAAACAATTATACTCTTACAAACGCAACCGTTCTTTGACAAAAATTAATGCTTATTGATTTGAAGTCAGTTTATTAATTATCTGCTGATGCTCGGGATATTTTTCTATCAACTCATTTCTTTTAAATAACTCAAAGTCTTTAAATTCAAATCCTGGCGATACCATGCAGCCAACTAATGCATATCCTTCATTATTCATAGCGGAACCAAATATATAATCTTTTGGCACCAATACTTGAGGCTTTTCACCATTTTCGATATCTAGTCCAAGCTGTTCAGTGAAAAGCTCTCCTTTTGGGCTAATCATATAAATAGTTAGCGGGGAACCTGAATGATAGTACCACATTTCATCAGATTTTAGTCTGTGAAAATTAGATACTTCTCCGTCCCTAAGTAAAAAATAGATACTTGTCCAAAGTATTCGTAAATCTTCAAAGTCAATTTTTAATTCTTTTGAAGTTATATTTTCTTCTGACATATAAACTTCTTTATAAAATCCACCTTCCGGATGCGGTGTCATGTTCAAATTTTTGATGAAATAATCTGCTGTATACATAGTGATGCTCCTTTCAATTTTTTCTTATTTTATTATATCGGATTATTTCGATATGTAAATTTAATTCCATCAAATCTGACATGGGAACATTACCCAGTGAAAAAACTTGAACAAAAGAACATTTAATGATAATATAATAATGTAAAATATTACCATATCTATGCATACGGTATTTTAAATGCTAAGGGCTTCGTGTAGTGGCTTTGTTTAACATTTCCTAAAGCATAGAAGTGTAACAACTCTGAGTTGTGATGTATATTGTTAATCAATCTGAAAGGAGGAACGCATATGAAACGAAAAGTGAATTTATTACTAGCGCTTATCATGTGTTTTACGTTTGCATTTCCAGCAGTTAATGCATTAAGCGCAACTACCAGATATGAATGTGAGAATATGACCCTTGGCGGTCAGTACGCCGGGAAAATCAGTTCACCGTTCTCCGGAGTCGCTTTATACGCCAACAATGATTACTGCCAAACCAGTAATATTACCTGGAACAACACCCAGAAGACTATTAGTATCAGGGGGAGCTCAAGCAATTCGAGTACCGCTACAGTGGTTGTGAAGATGAACGGATATGAAATGGGTAAGGTGAATTTCACCGGTACTACTCCTACGATTCAGTCCTTTACCTGTACCCCACAATCCGGTTCCTACCCGGTCCAGCTTATTGTGACCAATGATAATGGGAATTGGGATATCTACGTGGATTACTTGGAGATCAGCGATACCAGTAGTGGTGGTGGAGACGGCGGCACCAGCGGTAATGTTTACCTTACCTTTGATGATGGGCCATTGAATGGAAATTCACCAACCCTGATTAATAACCTAAAAAGTGCAGGATGCAGCAAGGCCACTTTATTCGTCTGGGGTAACAGAATCAGCAGCAACCAGACTGGTTGGAATGCCTACTTAAATTCAGGATTTAGTCTCCAGAATCATAGCTGGACGCACTCGCATATGACCAGCTGGAGCTATCAACAGGTCTATAACGATCTCCAACAATGTAACCAAGCAATCCAGAACGCCGGAAAACCTAAGCCAACGAAGATAAGGCTTCCTTATCTCGAGAGCAACTCAACGATACAGCAAGCTTGTTCAGCACTGGGCCTGTCGATCGTCAGTCCTAATGTTGACACTCAGGACTGGAACGGCGCCAGCACACAGTCAATCGTTAACGCTTGCAACAACTTGCAGGCTAGTGGAAACCCGTTGATGCATGATGGATATCAGACGACTAACTCGGCTATAGCGACCATCGTTCAGAATCTAAGGAACCGTGGTCTCGGTTTTGCACAATACTAAACTGTAATGGCATAAAAAGCCGCCTGTTTAAAGCGGGCGGCTTTTTAGCTACAACTTTGGACATGTAATCGGATTCCTTTAAATGATCTAATATATCGACTAAAATAGGCTTCTTAATTACAATCCAAGGAGAAAAGATTTCTCAATTAAGGAGAAAAAACATGAAGAAGATTTATCTATCTTTATTGCTTGTGCCATTGTTATTGCTTGTAGCTTTCTTATTAGTTCCTAAAAAAACGCCCTCTGAATCATGGGTACAAACCAACGGACCTTACGGTGGTTACATTCATTGCTTTGCAATTGAGGGTAAGAATATATATGCTGGAACGGAAGGCAGTGGCATTTTTCTTTCCAACGATGGTGGTACAAGCTGGAATGAGATCAATTCAGGATTGACAAATAAAAATGTCTATTCCCTGGCTGTAGGTGGTACTAATATCTTTGCCGGAACCGGCAGTGGTGTTTATATCTCCTCCAACAACGGAGAAAGCTGGGAGTTGATCGATTCAGAATTATCCTATACAATTGTCCTATCTCTTGTCATAAATGGCACAGATATCCTCGCCGGAACCAGCAGCGGTGTTTATCTTTCTGCCGATAATGGCACAAGTTGGAGAGGTGTTAATACAGGTTTGACATCCGCTAATGTCAATTCTATAGTCATAAGCGGAGCGAATATCTTTGCCGGAACTCAGGACGGCGGTATTTTTCTTTCTACCGATAATGGCAGCAACTGGAGTCCGGTTAATTCAGGTTTAACAAACCCTCATATTAATTACCTCGCTATAAGCGGCACTACAATCTTTGCCGGATCATATGGCGGCGGTGTTTATCTCTCTGACAATAACGGCAAGAGTTGGAAGGCTGCTAACAAAGGCTTAACTAACAAATACGTCAATACTATTGCTGTTAGTGGTACGAATATCTTTTCCGGAACTGAAGACGGTATATTTCTTTCTTCTGACAACGGAAAAAGCTGGAGTGGTGTTGGTTCCGATATGACAAATAATTATATTTTTACTCTTGCTGTAAGTGGTGCTAGTATCTTCGCCGGAACGAATGGCGGGGGTGTTTATCTTTCTACAGACAGCGGCACGAATTGGGATGCTATTAATTCCGGTATGACAAATACCCATGTCGGATCTTTCGCAATGAAAGGTACCTCTGTTTTTGCCGGAACGAATGGAGCAGGAGTATTTCACTCTGTGAACAACGGTGAAAGCTGGAAGGAGATCAATTCCGGTTTGACGAACCCTTATGTCTTTTCGATAGCTGTAAGCGGCTCTAATATTTTTGCTGGAACCAATGGCGGGGGTGTTTTTCTCTCCACTGATAATGGTTCCAGCTGGAGGGAGGCTAATTCCGGCTTGACAAACGAATACATATATTCTCTTACCATCAGTGGCTCTAATCTCTTTGCCGGAACCTTGGGCGGAGGTGTTTTTCTCTCGACTAATAATGGTACAAGCTGGTGCCCGGTTAATTCGGGTTTGACCAACCCTTATGTCGGTTCTCTTGTCGTGAGTGGCTCTAATATCTTTGCCGGAACTTTTGGTGGTGGAGTATTTCTTTCTACCGACAATGGTGCAAGCTGGAGTGCAGTCAATTCAGGGTTAACAAACACTCAGATCTTTTCTCTTGCTGTGGACGGAACCAATCTTTATGCCGCAACTCCTGGTGATGGTGTTTTTATATCCACCGACAATGGTACAAGCTGGCGACCGATTAATTCAGGACTGACAAGCACACAAATCGATTCTCTTGTCGTCAGGGGCACAACAATCTTCGCCGGAACCTATGGCGGCGGAGTTTTTCATTCCACCAATAATGGCACTGGCTGGAGTGAGGCTGATTCAGGATTATCAAATATTGATGTTTATTCTTTTTGTATAAGCGATACGAATGTCTTTGCCGGAACGAATGGCTGGGGTGTCTGGAAACGGCCATCAAATTGAATCTACTGTGGAATAATTTAAAAATACCTGGCGGAAAACTTCAATTGATTTAATTGATGACCGTGATGAACTTGATACTGCTTTTCAATCTGGGAGTTATCAAAAGAGTAGTATGGTGAGACAAATTCTATTTTCACAAGATTAAGAGGAAGAAAGAGATAAAAGCCTTTCTTCCTCTTTGGTTCGTAAAGTATATGCTCAACTAAGAAAAGCCAATCGAATTGACAGAAAAGAAACCGATATAACCCTGTAAAAAACAATTAATAGTGAATGAATTGGCTATAAATTTGACTATTTTGCACGTCTATGCTAAGCTAAATGAAACATATCCGAATATCTTTATGGTAGTGGGGGAACCAATTTCAGGGGTGAATCTTAGTGTTTAAGAGGGGCAGCTTGGGAGCCCTAATCCGTCAGCTAATCCCATAGGAGAATACCAAGCGAATGACGAAGCTCAGTATGAGTTAGTTTATCCGCTTTTTTGATGTGCAAAAATATACTAACAGGGAGGCTCGTAGTAGGAGAGTGTCAATATTTGCAAAAAGCGTTAAACTTGTCTAAGGTTTAATACTATTATGTGGAGGAAAAAATTGAATTTACTATTGAAAATCAGTATTGTGATGCTTGTTGGAATTATAGGCGGGAAGGCAGCCAAAGTTTTTAAACTTCCCAATGTATCCGGTTATCTGGTAGCAGGATTATTTTTAGGACCCTCATTTTTAAAATTCATCGGTTCGAGTGATATGGAATCATTTTCTGTAATAAATGAATTAGCCTTAGCGATAATTGCATTTAGTATCGGAAATGAATTTGTTATTAAAGATATGCTAAAATTAGGAAAGTCCATCGTAATTATTACCCTGGCAGAGGTTGTCGGAGCCGTTGTTGTTGTTTTTACGGTTATGTATTTTTTACTGAATCAACCTTTTGCATTTAGCATTGTAATAGCATCTATGTCAGCCGCTACGGCACCGGCCGCAACTTTATTAGTAATAAGGCAGTATAACGCTCATGGACCATTAACAAGAACAATATTACCGGTAGTTGCTTTAGATGACGTATTTGGAATAATAGCGTTTGGAATTGCCATGTCTTTGGCTAAGTTAGCGACTGGACAACAGGATTTTTCCATAGGGCAAATGATTAGCGGATTGGTTATTGAAATAGGCGGTTCCATTTTACTGGGCTTGGTTCTGGGATTGTTGCTTACTATTATAGCAAA
>NZ_DAMADT010000004.1:91950-99974 GCF_031997925.1 Lachnoclostridium sp.
GAGCTACAGGCTGTTGCTTTAATGGCGATTGGCATCGCAACAGGAATTTCGATTAGTTTAGGATTATCACCTTTATTAACATGTATCATGATGGGTACTACAGTAGTAAATGCTTTTAAAAAATCAAAGAGAGTTTTTGATTCGATCAATGACTTTGCATCTCCGGTCTATATCTTATTCTTTACATTAGCGGGTGCCAGCTTGGATTTAAGTATCTTAGTCAGCGTTGGAATTGTGGGGGTCGCTTATGTGTTTGCAAGAGCCGGGGGTAAAATGCTGGGTGCATGGGGCGGTGCGAAAGCGGTAAAAGCCGATCCAAAGGTTACGAAATACCTTGGCTTAGGGTTACTCCCTCAAGGTGGTATATCGATTGGTCTTCTTGTTCTGGTCCGCCAACAATTACCGGAATTTGCCGTGGCTATTGGTACTATTATCATGTTTAGCGTTCTGATTTATGAAGTAACAGGTCCTATATTTGCCAAGATTGCGATACAAAAAGCCGGTGAAATTGACGGATTAAATAAGAAGGATGAAAAACATAGCAATAAGAAAAATAATGTTTCTCAAGTTACACAGTTGAATAATTAATCAAATTAATGAAATAAAAAACTGAGGTGGAATTATGCATGTTTTGTTCATTGTATTAAATGATGTTGATAGTTTAGATGATATTTTATCTGGTTTTGTAAGGGAAGGAATTAGTGGCGCAACCATATTGGACAGCCAGGGAATGGGAAGTGCTATTGTGAATAATGATAACAGGAATGTTCCTCTATTTAGCACATTACGCATGCTTCTAAGCGACTCACATCCCTATAGTAAAACGATTTTTACTGTTCTTGAAAATGAGAAGATGGTAGATAAAGCGGTAGCAGTAGTTCAGGAAGTTGCGGATGGCATTTCAAGTACTGGGGTAGGATTTATGTTTACTGTTCCCATCGGTAAAGTTTATCAGATGAAATCTGAAGACTAAAGTCAGATCACAATTTGCCTGACAGGAGTGTGCAAATGACATCAGGCAAATTGTGATTGAAATTAAGGGGTAAGGACTTGCCTGTTTTAAAATGCCACGTAGTGGCACATGAGGTTATGAGCAAGTAGCGTAAGCGGATTGCGAATATCCGCTTTGACTATCTATTTGGTAAGCATAGGATCGCCAATCCTTGTGAACCTAATTTCGGCAGTTGTGTATTGCTGAAAACTTTTTTGGGGATTAGTGTGCCTTCTCGGCCAGTAATAAAAACGCTGATGGAACCCTCATTTCCGCTTAGTACATACAGATGATTGGTACAAACGCCACTATCAATTGGTGCGCCAGACCCATCTTTCGTGCTATAAACAATATTTGAAACACTCACATGTCCATCATATTCAACTTCATACGTTGTTATTGTGTGGCTACCAGCATTGGAAGTATAGGCAAAACGTCCATCTTCAGATAGTGCAACCCAACAGGTAGCTACTTGAAAATTCAAAACGGATGAACTGATTACAGAAAGTGTTCCATTATGATTAACCTTATAAGATGACAATGCATTTGTTCCAGCCTCCGTAACCAGTAATATTTCATTTGTAAAGAAAACAGAGCCAAAAGGTCCGGGACCGCTAGAATTACTGACGATAGGACCGGTGAGAGATCCGTCTGGTTGAACGGTAAATACACTGATTAGGTTAGTGTTCTGCTCAGAGACCGCTATTTTTTTACCGTTATAATTGATGACAATGCATGTTGGCCTGGCATTATTTGAACTCAATGATTTAGTGGAACCAAAGATTTCGGTAAGCTTACCGTTTTCGTCTACCTGAAAACCGGTTACATTAGATGCAATATTGCTCCCATTGCCTGCATTTGCCACATAGAGAAGATTACGGTGAGTTGTTAGGCTTATTGGTAAGAAGCCACCGGACTGCTTCACGTCTGCAAAAATCAGGGTTCCCGAGTTGGTGATTTTAAAGCTAGTGATACTATTGCTACCTGCGTTCACGACGAAAAGGAAATGTCCGTTATCTGAAAGTATGATTGATCCCTGTGAACCAAGAGGATCAACTGTTTGGGTTCCAGTGCCTTCACCACCTGTTTTGTAAGCCTTAATAAATTTAAAATTATCACCGGAATCATGGCGAATAGCTACAACTTCATTAGAATCAGCAGCATTCGACATAGAGTAAACCATGTATCCATGCGCAAAATCTGTCATATCATACATTTTCTTACCACTCCTTAAACGATTTGCTATTAATAAGAATAAGTATACAATTTTGTGTTAACATCTTATTGGTATCAATATATTCAATTTATTTACTAAAATGCGAAAATATTTATAGACCTATGGCAAGTATGGGCAGAGCAAGATGCATGAATTACTACGGATTGGACAAGTAACGATTGAAGAATTCCAAATTTAAGTACTGGGGTAGGATTAATGTTTACCGTTCTCATCGGTAAAGTTTATCAGATGAAACATGAATACTTAATCGGATTTAGGCAGGCATTGCTTCGAGATATTGTAGATATTTATAATTATGCTGACATAAATGAATTTCCCAAGGGGGTTGTTTGTATGGAAATACATAACTGTAATTTAAATATACATTATACGGCATCAAAAGAAATATGGGAGCAATTAAGTCAGATGTATACTGAGATGCCATATTGGATAGGTTTTGTTGAGGGCATTCCTCATTGGTATGGTACCTCTGGAAAACAAATAAGTGCATCTGTTGAGCCAAGTGGATTACAGCTTTATGCTGAGCTACCACAGGAAGAATGGGAAAAGTGGTTGTCTAATTTTAAAAGCAGAGCAAGCATAATAATGGGGTATGAAGTCGGAGAACCTGAAGAAGGTTTTGATTTTTTAGGATTTTGGGATGATAGTGACTATGCCAAAGAAGAATAAATAGATAAACCGCCCCCTGATGAAGATTTTGACTATCAGATGGCGCAGGTAAAAAACATTACAAGAAACATCTAATCCCAATAATAGACCCTATAAAAGACCCTATAAAAGAACTATATCTAAAATGGTTCATTTTATAGGGTCTATTTTTCATTCGCTCCTTCCACCATTAGTTATCATAAGCAATGTTTACTGTTTGAATAGAAATAAATCTCGACAGATTAAATTAGAGAATCAACTTAATATAATTCAAACTCATAAATCCTAGCAATATTGGAAGTAGTTTGCGTTGCGGCGGTAATGTATAAGCGAACATAGCGAGCACTAAACGTTGTTACGGTACGATCTGTAGTATTTGAAGTGTTATTTGTTACGGTATCTACATCTGTCCAATTGATGCCATCCGTGCTTTTTTGTAACTTAAAACTCTTGGTATTATAAGAGGTGCTTTCGCCACCAATGCCGGCATGTTTTACAACCCATCTTGATATGTTATAGGACCCACCTAAGTCGATTTTTAACCATTTAGCAGAATCAGAGTTATCAGAACACCATTTACTATTGCCATTTCCATAACCTGCGATGGAACCGTCTACAGCTTTGTCCGGTGTTTCGTTTGTTACATACTGATTTGCTGTTGCTGATTTTTTGAGAGAAATATTGTTTGAAATTGGTGGAGTAGGCGTAGGTGTAGGTGTTGTTGTGGTAAATACTGAATTAATTGCATTCGCATAGTCGACGGTTGAATTTGGACTTGATAACTTCATTAAATCATCATATAACCAGATAAATCCACCATCGGAGGAAGACTTCCAATTGGTAAGCTTTGATTTAACGGAGCTAGCAGAGTCTCCTTGACTTCCGTTATGCAAGCACCATAGTCCAGGAATCACATTCATACCCATGATGGATTTCCAGGAAGATGGGCTGTTACCTGCTCCACCATCGTAGCATTGCAGGTACACACGATCAACAATGGAACCAAGCTGGGATTTCACACTGCTCCAAAAGCTTGAGGAAGTGTAGGGACATAATGTAACCTTCATTCCCATAGCGGCACACATTTGCCCAAATTGTACTGTTGAATTTACATTGTATAAGGATTCATCATCGAAATTTACTGCATCTGCTCCTGTTGCATTTTTAAGAGCTAAAAAATTACGATATAGTATAGTATTTGAACCAGTACCATTTGCATTAATTAATGCCTGAATATTCTCAAAATCACTGCATCCCCAAGCTCCAACACTTATCTCAACGCGAGTGACAGAGGTGGTACCTGTTTTTAAGGATTGCCATGCAGTAGCCCATGCAGGGTCTCCTACGTAATTACCGTTTTGACATACAAGTACATCGTTGATGTATAAGTCTCCATTTGGATGAGGATGTACTGACCAGATAATTACTGTGTTAAAACCAGAAGCTTTTAATTGATTCATTACTGGTTGACCGCCTGTAACAAAGGGGCCTCCTCCAAATATTGCAGAAACAGCAGAGGAGGCTGCTTCCACCTTGGTCGGTGAACTAAAGATAGTAAAGCATTGGAACAAGAAACATATTACTAAAAGTAATCCGAAGTGTTTTTTAACGATGCATCTTTTTAACATTTGTTATACCTCCTTTATACTTTATTTATAAGAAGGATCAAAGGTTGCGATTCTTCTTATTTTTAGTATAGAAGCGAGCTTTTCAATATTCAAAGTGAAAAATTTTATTTTTAATGGAGTAATTAAAGAAATGTAAATTTCTAAAAATTTAAAGCTAGAATCCATACAACGATTATGGAATTATTACACTTTCTCATTGAAGGATAAGTAAGTAAACTTACAGTATATTTATTTTTAAAGGAGGAGTTATGAAAAAACAATATTATAAGTTTGTGTCAGTAGCCCTGATTGCTACAATGTTCGTTACCGGCTGTAGCAAGAATTCTTCCGACATAAAGGATAATGCCACAAACTCAGAAGCAGTTGTCACAGAAGCTGTTGTCACAGAGACAGGACAAGTAACAAAGGAAGAGAAGGTACTAGAGGAAGTACAGGCACCAGGAAAAATAGTTTATAAGGTAACACCAGAGACAGAATCCGATATGAAAATGATGAATATACCAAATGCACCTTATTGGTTCCCAGCAGAGCTGTTGGAATGGAATCCGAGGGAAGCGAAAGATTTAGATTTGTATGTATCGAATGTTCCTCTGAAAAGTAGAGTAGATAAGAGTAAGCTGGTGAAAAGTAACCCGACCCAGTTAGCAGATTTTAAAGTTGCCGCATTATCTATCATGAATTCCAGTACAAGCGGAAATTCTCCGCATGGATTGAATCGCTTCAATGCAAATACATTCTCCTATTGGCAATATGTAGACCAATTAGTATATTGGGGAGGTTCTGCCGGAGAAGGCCTCATTGTTCCACCTACGGCGGATGTAACGGAGGCAGCTCATACCAATGGTGTTCCTATATTAGGTACCATATTCTTAGCACCAGAAGCATGGGGCGGAAAAATAGTATGGTTAGATGATTTCCTGAAAACCGACGAAAACGGTCAATTTTTATTAGTGGATAAGTTAATCGAAGTATGTACAGTACTTGGCTTTGATGGCTGGTTCATTAATCAAGAAGTGGGCGGAACGAAGGAAGCTCCATTAACGAAAGAATATGCTGATAACATGTTATCATTTGTACAGCAATTTAATGAAAAGGCAGCAGGTAAGTTCTCCTTCATATGGTATGATTCCATGACGGAAGAGGGCGTAATTGATTATCAAAATGCTCTTACTGATAAAAATGATGCTTACCTGATTGATGAAAATGGGAAAAAAGGTGCGGACAGCATGTTTTTAAATTTCTGGTGGGCAGCAAGTGCATTAGCAGACCAGGAGTTGTTAATAAAATCCAATGAAAAAGCGAAAGAAAAAGGAATTAATCCTTATGATCTTTATGCCGGTATCGATGTTCAGGCAAATGGTGTTATGACCCGAATTAACTGGGATTTATTCGAGAAGAATAATGTACCGCATACATCCATAGGGTTATATTGTCCAAGCTGGACCTATTTTGCAGCAGATAGTTTAGATGCTTTTGAGAGATATGAAAATCGTATGTGGGTTAATGAGCATGGCAATCCAACGATCCCGACAGAGGTTTCACAATATGACTGGCATGGGATTTCTACCTATGCAATCGAAAAAACAGTTGTAAATCAATTACCTTTCATCACAAATTTTAATAAAGGAAATGGATATAACTTCTTTATAGATGGTGAGAAAATCTCTGTACAGGATTGGAATAACAGAAGTATTACAGATGTTATGCCAACCTACCGCTGGATCTTAAATCAGGAAGAAGGCAATAAATTAAAACCAGGTATTGATTATGCGAATGCATATTATGGAGGAAACTCAATTCGCTTATATGGTGCAATGGAAGCTAATAAAAAATCTGAATTAACATTATATAGTTCTGATCTGGCAATTAGCGATAAAACTAAGGCATATGCGATGCTGAAAGCAAACTATCAAGTGAATGCAGAGTTAGTATTAGAATTAGAAGATGGTTCCAAAGAGTATATCAAAGGGGATAATACTCTAAACAATGAATGGGCTAAAATAGTGTTTGATTTATCGAAAGTGAAAGGAAAAACTGTTAGAAAGATTGGCTTTAACTTTAGCTCTTCTAAGTCGGATATGATTCTCATCAATATGGGTAATCTTACTATTTTCGAGGAAAGCACGGCGGTCCCAACTACTCCTGGTAATTTAAAGATTGCATATCAGCAATTTGATGATGATGGACTATTTGCAGGGGTTAAGCTAGCATGGGATGGCGCTTCTAATGTTAAATATTATGAAGTATATAAAATTTATGATGATGGAAGTAAATCCTTCCAGGGAGCTACAACAGCAAAAGCACATTACATTCATGCCCTTTCTAGGGAGGAAAGAGAAAAGACGTCAACTTTTGAAGTAATTGCAGTAAATAATATGCAGCAAAGAAGTCAGGGGACTACGGTAGTAATGGAATGGCCGAATAATAGTTTACCGAAAGCAAATATGAAGGCTTCTAAGACCTTTGTTGCTCCTGGGGAAGTAGTAGAATTTACAAGCTTATGCTCTCCAAACACTACAGGTTATGAATGGTCCTTTGAGGGAGCAGATCATGCCGCTGCAACAGAACAGAATCCAAAAGTGACATATGCAAAGGAAGGCGTATATAATGTCAGCTTAGTTGCTAAGAATGAGGAAGGAACAGCCGAATATAAAGTGGATGGCCTGATCGTAGTTCGTAGTGATGCTTCTGGTGATATTCCTGTAATTTCAGAAGGTAAGAGTACAACCGCTTCCGGTTATGTCAATGAAAATGAAGCACCTAGGTTTGCAGTCGATGGAAAAACAGAGACAAAGTGGTGTGCAACTGGTTCGGCACCACATGATATTACCATTGACCTTGGTGAAACTAAAATGGTTAGTGAAGTTTATATGGCTCATGCAGAAAAAGGAAACGAAAGCCCTGACAGGAATACTTCATGGTATACCATTGAAACCAGTGTAGATGGAAAAAGCTTTGAACATGCCCTTGAAGTTAAGAACAATGCCGCAGCTGAAACCTTAGACACATTTAAGCCAAGAGAAGCACGTTATGTAAAAGTTACAGTGATGAAACCAACACAAGGTTCCGATACCGCTGTTCGTATTTATGAAATTCAAGTTCATGGGTTTAATAAATAAACCATTAAAACTGTCTTTATCTACAGCGTATAGCCTAAGATAAAGACAGTTTTTTATATAAAAGGAAAGATACAGACCGCGTTCAACGTTCTGATAAGAAAGTTTACAAAGCATGCTTTATTCATGATAAGTGAAGTTGTTAGTTCACCTCTTATTTCCAATATTGTTTATGATTTTTTTTGAGCAAAAGCAAGATTTATTATATATATTTACCAAAAAAACAGATTAATGCAGAACGCATTTGTAGAAATATACCTATAAAAAGTACATCATATATGAAATTATTCAAGTTTAAACGTCTAATTTTCTGAAGTATACTTAATATTGTAGATAAGATGTGCATGGAGGATGTAATGAAACGATATGCATGTCTTTGTAAGAAACGACAAATAAAGAAAAAG
>NZ_DAMADT010000004.1:99984-124181 GCF_031997925.1 Lachnoclostridium sp.
TTTAGAATCATTGATTCATCGAAGAATTTCTTTTATAACTTACTAGCCAGCGAGACGGTAGGATTTAAGAATTTTAAATTCTTATTTTCCAGTGGTTCAGGAGGATTGGTTATAAAGCTGACGTTATTATATAACCTAGTGTTTATCGTACTTGGAATTGTAGTTCCTGTAACACTTTCCCTTATCATGAGCCAATTACATAGCAAAAGATTTGCAAAAACATGTCAGACTTTAATGTTCCTTCCTTTTTTTATGTCTTGGGTAGTTGTTACTTATTTTGTATTTGCTTTCTTAAGTCCAGACAAAGGGTTAGTGAATGAGATATTAAAGAATTTCGGTCGTGCCCCGATTAGTTGGTATCGTGAGCCAAAGTATTGGCCAGGTATTTTGATCTTTTTAAATACTTGGAAGGGTATGGGATATGGAATGGTAGTTTATTTAGCAAACATCGCAAGTATTGATGGATCACTATATGAAGCGGCAATGATCGACGGTGCGACAAAATTACAACAGGCAAAATACATCACCCTACCAATGATGAAATACGTGATTATCATGATGTTTATTCTAGCAACCGGCGGGATTGTTGGATCTGATTTTGGTCTATTTTATCAAGTGACAAAGGCTTCGAATTCCTTATATACAGTTACCGAGACAATTGATGTATTTATTTTTAAGATGATTAAGGAACAACCTAATCCGAACATGGGAGCCGCAGCAGCGTTCCTGCAATCAGTGATCGGATGCTTATTGATTCTGACAACCAATAAGATCGTTAAGAAAATAGATAATGATAGTGCAATTATATAGGAGGTAGACGGATGAGAAAAAAAGAAAAAGATTTTGAAGAAACTCCTATCAAATATAATTGTATCAAACCTGCTACAAACGTTATATTCAGCGCGATTTTCTTCCTATTAGCTGTTCTATGTGTTGTTCCGACTATTTTTATCGTAATCCTGTCTTTTTCAAGTTCAAAAAGTATAGCCCAGGTGGGGTACTCTTTCATTCCAGTCGAATGGTCCTTGGAGGCCTATGAATATTTATGGAATAATTTTGATATGATTAGCAGAGCATTTGGGGTTTCTATTTTTGTAACCATAGCAGGAGTTATCATCGGACTTTTACTCACAACGTCAATGGCTTATTCCTTATCAAGAAGTAATTTTAAGTTAAAAGGATTTTTTACCTGGGTGGTATTTATCCCAATGGTATTCGGAGGCGGTTTAGTTTCCACTTATAATATTTATACGTCAGTACTGGGATTAAAGGATTCTATTTGGGTTCTTATTCTGCCTATGGCGGTATCGTCCTTTCATGTTGTAATCTGTAAAACATTTTTTAAGACGACGATTCCGCAGTCCATCCTAGAATCTGCTGAGATCGATGGAGCTTCACAATTTAGAATATATTTTCAGATGGTACTGCCGATTTCGAAACCACTACTTGCAACCATTGGTTTATTATTAACCTTTGGCTATTGGAATGATTGGTGGTTATCCCTTATGTACATAGATAATAAAAAGCTGTATTCCCTGCAAGCTGTATTAATGAGCGTAGAACGTAACATTGAATTTCTTGCAAATAATGCAGATTCGTTAAGTGTATCTGCTGCAGAATATGCAATGAAGATGCCAAAAGAGCCTATGCGAATGGCTATGGCAGTGGTCATTGTTATACCAATTGCGTGTGCATATCCATTCTTCCAAAAGTACTTTGTAACAGGTTTAACGGTAGGATCTGTAAAAGAATAATTGTGTTATTGGACAACAAAAGTGTTGTTTAATATAAAAAAGAGAAGGAGAGAGAAAATGAAGAAAATTTTAAGACCTTTCAGTATGATGCTAGTTTTGCTACTATTGCTCACAAGCTTAGCAGGATGCGGGAAAAAACCAGAGAACACGGAAACTACAAAAGAAACGAAAGTAACTGATTCTGGTAAAGACAAACAGGCAACAACTACTCCTGCTAAAAAAGAACCGGTAATGTTACGTTGGATTCAAATTGGCGGTGAACCAAAGAATTATGACAATGTATTAAAAGCATTAAATGAATACTCCATTGAAAAAATTGGTGTTGGAATAGACTTTACATACCTGGATTGGGGTATCTGGGGAGATAAAGTGAAAGCCATGTTAAACTCCGGTGAAAAATTCGATATTATGTTTGTTGGTGGTAGTGAATATAGTATGGGCGTTTCCTTAGGTGCCTTTGCTGATATCTCAGAGCTTCTAAGTGAGACTCCTGACCTTAAATCATTCATTCCGGAAAAAGTTTGGACTGGTGCTCAGATTACCGGGAAAGTCTATGGAGTACCTACTTACAAGGATTCTTCTCAGACACAATACTGGGTATGGGATAAAGAGATCGTTGATAAGTACCAGATTGATTACCAAAACATCAAAACAGTTGTAGACTTAGATCCTGTATTACAAAATCTTCAGCAAGAAATTAATGCAGGTAAGATTGAAGGTACAAATTATGCATTTACGGTTGCCAGGGATGGTATCAATGGATTTTTGATGAACTATGAACGTCCGATGCCGGCACTCGGTGTACGTTTTGATGACCAGAACGCAAAAGTAGTAAACGTATTCGAGCAAGAAGATATCATGGAAATCTTAAACTATATGCATAAATGGAATAAAGAAGGCATTGTAAATCCTGATGCTGCAACTTTAGAGAATGGTCCTTCTTGGTGTATTGTAAGTTCAGGTCAAGGCTTCCCTGGAGCAGATGTATCGTGGTCAATAGGTCGTGGCAAACCAACGATAAGTAATCCTTTTTATGGTCCATTATTCTCAACGGATAGTATTTTAGGATCAGTAAATGCTATTTCATCTAGTTCTTCATACAAAGCAGAAGCTTTAAAATATCTTGAATTATGTAACACAGATCCTAAGATGAGAAATATGCTGGCATATGGTATCGAAGGAGAAGACTATACCGATCATGGAGATGGAACTATCACTCGCGTTGATAATGGTTATAATCCTGCAACTTATTCACAAGCAACATACTTTACATTAAAAACAGTTGCACCAAATCCTCCAGATCAATGGACAAAGGTTCAGGAATGGAATGATAAAGCAACAGCATCTGTATTGTTAGGCTTCTCTTTTGATCGTTCCAAGGTGGATAATCAAATGGCTGCGTGTGACTTGATTTTATCAAGATACAAATATGAGTTATATACAGGTACAGTAGATCCAAAAGTTGCAGTACCGCAAATGTATGAAGAACTAAAATCAGCAGGCTTAGAAGATATTCGTACAGAATATCAGGCACAAATTGATGCTTGGAGAGCAGGAAAATAAAAATATGCTAACAAATATCAAGAAGAGAGATAATTCTTAATATGAAACATAAGTATCCTTGTATGAGATATTTTGTACAAGGATACTTTTCCTGCAATTATGGATAGAACCATTGATAATTGCGAAACGATATGATATTTGAAATTTAGTAAAAGATTTGAGGTAGAAGCAGTGAGAATAAAAAGCATTGAGAATAAAAAGCATTGACTGAATGCATAAGTGAGACTGTAAAGGAGATTGAAGATGAAACATATACCATGGGAGCCAAGACCCGTTGATTGTGAGGATGTTGTTTGGAGATATTCAAAAAATCCGATCATACATAGAAATGAAATCAAAAGAAGCAATAGTATTTTTAATAGTGCGGTGGTACCTTATAAAGATGGTTATGCAGGGGTATTCCGGTGCGATGATAAAAGAAGAGAGATGTTTCTTCATGCCGGATTTAGTGCTGATGGAGTGAAGTGGAATATAAGCCCTGAACCAATCGAGTTTCAATCTGAAGTGGAGGATAGCGAACCATTTGAATATGGATATGATCCAAGAGTATGCTTCATTGAAGATAGATATTATGTTACCTGGTGTAATGGATATCATGGTCCTACCATTGGAATTGCATATACCTTTGATTTTGAGACCTTTCACCAAATGGAAAATGTATTTTTACCTTATAACAGGAATGGTGTTCTATTTCCAAGAAAAATTAATGGGAAATATGCAATCTTAAGTAGACCGAGTGATACGGGACATACTGCTTTTGGTGATATCTTTTATAGTGAGTCGCCGGATCTGATCCATTGGGGAAGACATCGTCACGTAATGGCACCTAGAGGTTGGTGGCAATCCACAAAAATTGGAGCCGGACCTGTACCGATTGAAACAAAAGAGGGTTGGCTACTGTTTTATCATGGTGTACTGACCTCCTGTAACGGGTATGTGTATAGCTTTGGAGCAGCAATGTTAGACCTTAATGAGCCTTGGAAAGTAAAGTATAGAACAGAACCATATTTATTATCACCACAAACATTATATGAATGCGTTGGTGATGTACCAAATGTTGTGTTCCCTTGTGCAGCTTTACATGAAGAAGAAAGTGGCAGAATTGCAATTTACTATGGCTGTGCAGATACTGTTACAGGCGTATGCTTTACTATGAGAGATGAGCTAATTGATTTTATGAAAAAGAATTCCAAGCTTTAATGTTTAAACAAGAATAGTTCATAGGGAGCAGGGAAAAATGGAAACTTCAAAAGCGATAGAAGAATTATTTGAGACGGTAAAACAGAAATTAACGGGTATGGAAAAAGTATATATGGCATTTGAAAAATGTTTTCTCAATACAATCACCACGACAGTAAAAAGGTTAGACGATGGTTCTTCCTATGTAATTACAGGTGATATTCCTGCTATGTGGCTTAGAGATTCTACTTGTCAAATCCGCCCGTATCTAGTATTAGCAAAGAAAGATTTAGCGATAGCTCAGATGATAAAAGGGCTAATTCATAGGCAATTTAAATACATACGGTTAGATCCTTATGCAAATGCCTTTAACGAAAGTGCCAATGGACATTGCTGGGAACAGGATGAATGCGGCATGGGACCTTGGGTATGGGAACGAAAATATGAGATTGATTCTTTATGCTTTCCAATACAGTTAGCGTGGTTATATTGGAAAACGACAGGTGATACCAGTCACTTCGATAAAAATTTTAAGAATGCCATTAAAGTGATTATGCATACATGGAAGCTGGAACAAAATCACGAGGAGAACTCTCAGTACCATTTTATTCGAAAAAACACCTTTTTTAAGGATACGTTATCGAGAGAAGGAAAAGGGGCGTTAGTAAAGTCTAAGATCGGATTGACTTGGTCAGGCTTTCGGCCAAGTGATGATGCTTGTACCTATGGCTATTTAATTCCATCAAACATGTTCGCTACTGTTGTACTAAACTATGTGGAAGAGATTGCAACAGAGGTTCTAGAAGATGACAGCATAGCAAAAGAAGCGCTCTTGTTAAGAAAAGAAATCGGGGACGGAATTGAACATTACGGTATAGTGAATACAGAAGAATTTGGCCGCATCTATGCATATGAAACAGATGGTTATGGACAGTATAATTTAATAGATGATGCAAATGTACCAAGTTTACTATCGATTCCTTATATCGGATATGTGGGAAAGGAAGAAGAGGTTGCTAATAATACAAGGCGATTTATATTAAGTCATGCAAACCCTTATTACTTTGAAGGTAAGATGTTATCAGGAATAGGAAGTGCTCATACTCTATCAAACTATGTCTGGCATATAGCGGTTGCAATGGAAGGTTTAACGAGCGAGAAAGCAGAAGATAAGCTTCAGTGTATAAACCGAATCATGAATACATTAGGTGAAGATTTGTTGATGCATGAAGGAATTTATGCGGATGATGCCGCAATATACACCAGAGAATGGTTTGCATGGGCGAACTCACTTTTTGCTGAATTAGTTCTGGATTATTGTGGTATAAAAGCAGGATTTTGAAAATCTAGAATTATTTCATAAAATCTAGAATTTATTAAGTTGAAAGACTAGGAAAAGAAAATTACTATTTTATTAAGTATAAAAATGTTTGGATGAAACATTTCATAGGAGGACACATGTTTTATACAGAGCGGAAATTGGAAAGAAGAATTGATGAATTAAGCAATTATCGATATAGAGATGTGATATCATTTGATGAGTTATATGTAAAAGAGGATGTCGAGAAATTAGTAAGACCAGAGGTACCAACAACCTTTGGCGATTTTAAGACAATGAAGGTCGGTGAAACCTGGTCCGGCCGCGATTGTTATCTTTGGTTACATAAGGAGGTTATTGTACCTACTGATTGGGACAAAAAAAGAGTGGTAGGTATATTTGATTTCGGAAATACCGGAGCTGGTAACAATTCTGGTTTTGAATCCCTATTATACCTAAATGAGCAACCCTATCAGGGAGTTGATGTAAATCATAAAGAAGTATTTTTGAAGGAAGAATTGGTTGGTAAGAAAGTCTGCTTCACCTTTCGTTTGTGGTCAGGACTTGAAGGCGGAGGAGTTCAGCATGCACAGGAGCACAAATTAAATCGTGCTGACTTGGCATATTTAGATGAGAAAACAGACGATTTATATTATTTATCATTGATGATACTGGATACTTTAAAAAATCTTGATGAGAATAATGCCATTCGCAGCGAATTAAAAATTCATTTAGATAATGCCTTTAAATTAATTGACTGGTCTTATCCAAATAGTGAAGCGTTTTACCAATCGGTTCACGAAGCAGATGATTATCTTAATGAGAAGATCGATGGTATGGATAAGAACTCTCTTGTCAATGTCAAATGCATAGGACATACCCATATTGATGTGGCATGGTTATGGAGACTAAAGCATACAAGAGAAAAATGTGCTCGTTCCTTTTCTACTGTTTTAAGATTGATGGAAGAGTATCCGGATTACATATTCCTGCAAACGCAGCCGCAACTATACGAATATATCAAAAATGACTATCCTGAAATATACGATGGAATTAAGAAACGAATTGCAGAAGGTCAATGGGAAGTTGATGGCGCCATGTGGGTGGAGGCGGATTGTAACTTAACAAGCGGAGAATCCTTAACAAGACAAATTCTTCTTGGTAGTAAATTTATTAAAGAGGAATTCGGTAAGGATGTGGAATATCTATGGTTACCAGATGTATTCGGATATTCCTGGGCACTACCTCAAATTCTTAAAAAGTCCGGTATTGATATGTTCATGACAACGAAAATAAGCTGGAATCAATATAATCGTATGCCTCATGATACGTTTTATTGGCGCGGAATTGATGGAAGTGAAGTTCTGACACATTTTATTACTACACCTGACCCATGGAGTGAACCAGGGTCCTGGTTTTATACCTATAACGGTAAGCTAACACCAAAAACAGTAAAAGGTTCTTGGGATGCTTATAAGGATAAGGATCTCAATAAGGATATTTTAATCGCCTATGGATATGGAGATGGCGGTGGCGGTGTAAATCGTGATATGCTGGAACAAAGAAGAAGAATTGATAAGATACCTGGATTACCAAACCTAGAAACTAGTACTGCAAAAGACTATTTTAATACATTAAAGAAAACAGTCAAAAGCTCAGACCAATATGTTCATACTTGGGATGGGGAGCTATATATGGAATATCATCGTGGTACCTTCACTAGTCATGCTTATAATAAGAAAATGAATCGGAAAATGGAATTCTTATATCGTGAGACGGAGTGGCTGTCCGTAATGACAGCTATGTTATCAGGTGATGTACACACAGCAAAACAGGAAGACTTAACAAATGGTTGGAAAATTCTATTAACCAACCAATTCCATGATATTATTCCTGGATCTTCGATTAAAGAAGTATATGATGATTGTGTTATTGATTATAAGCAAGCAGAATCGATTGCGAATCAAGTGAAAGAAGAAGCATTACAACTTCTTGTTTGTGAATCAAAGGATACTTATACAATACGAAATAACTCAAGCTGGTTAAGAAACGATTGTGTTGAAATACCATACGATGGCAGGAAGGGCTATTTTGTTAACGAAAAGGGTGAAAACTTAAAAGCTCAATTGGGTCCTCATAGCTGGATTGTTTATCTGCAAAATGTAGCACCGATGGGATTTGCGAAAGTAAGGTTTATAGAGGCTGCTAGAGAAAATGAAATACTTCCTTTTGAGTATTCTAATCATTGTATTGAGACACCTTTCTACTCGATTCAGTTAAACGAAGAGGGTCAGATTATAGCAATCTATGACAAAGAAAATAAACGACAGGTAATTGCTCCAGGAGAAAAAGCAAATGTTCTTCAAGTTTTTGAAGATAAACCTATGGATAATGATGCCTGGGATATAGATATTTTCTATCGGGAAAAGATGAGAGAAGTAAGCGACCTGGAACACTTTGAGGTAAAGGAAATAGGAACACTTAGAGCTGTATTTTCCTTCCAATGGAAGTATATGAGTTCTGTGATCAAGCAAGATATGATTGTGTATGCGTATAGCAGAAGAATCGATTTTGAAACCTACGTGGATTATCATGAAAAACGTCAATTACTAAAGGTAGCCTTCCCAGTTGATATAAGATCTACCTATGCAACCTATGATATCCAATATGGTAATGTAAAACGACCAAATCATTGGAATACCAGTTGGGATCAAGCAAAGTTTGAGACCGTAGCTCATAAATGGGTTGATTTGTCCGAATACAATTATGGTGTAAGTTTACTGAATAATTGTAAGTATGGTCATGATGTAAAGGATCATTTGCTTCGATTAACTTTGATTAAGACAGCGATGCATCCGGATTATTTACAAGACCAAGGCGAGCATTCTTTCACCTACTCTTTATTGCCTCATAAAGGTGATTTTGTGAAAGGAGAAACGGAGAAGGAAGCATTTGCACTCAATCAAAAACTAGAAGCGATTGCTGGCGAATGTGTTCTTCCTGATAATTATAGCTTTGTCTCCATCGATAATGAGTACATTGCGATTGATGCAATGAAACAGTCAGAGGATAAAGAGTACTTAGTCGTACGCTTCCATGATTATAGTGGCTCAAAGAATATAGTTAAGTTACAGACTGGTTTTAAAGTAACAGAATGGGTTGAGGCTGATTTACGAGAAAGACCGATGGAAGATAATCATTTCGATTCGGATATCGTTTTAGAAGTGAAACCGTATGAAATAAAGACGATTTTAGTTAAGGGAGTATTTTAGCCCCATTCAGGAATTCCCAATAAACTTGCCTGTAGGCAAGTGGGAATATCCGCATTGATATGAATTAGTATAGTTACGCAAAAAGAGAGTATTACTCTCTTTTTGCGTATATTCATGACAAGTGGAGCAGTAAACTGGTCCATTTTGTTTACAGCAAGGGAAAGTAGTAAAGAGTGCTTTTCCTTGTCTTTGGCATAAGTGAATTTCTTATAAATCTTGTTGCTGAATCTATCCATAAAATGTAGAATGATATGGAAGGGAGGTTAATGTACGAACGTGAAAAATTTGAATCGAAACACAAGAAATATATATACGAGACTCATTATAACTTACATGTTAGTACTGATAGGTATCATTGTAGCTATGGAATGTTATATCATTGCTAATTTTCATAAAGAAGCACGGTTCAATGACTTAGAAAATATGAAAAGTATGAACCAGGATGTGTATGAATACCTAGAAGAAACAGCTTCCATTGCAGAGGATATACACCATAGTCTATATCTAAACAGACAGCAACTACAAGATGTTCTATGGTTATTAGATTTATCCTTAGAAGAATATTACAATAAAAAATTAGGGTATTATACGGATAATAAAGGAGTTGACTTTATGGGGGTCAATTCATTTATGAGTGAGGCCATATCAAGATATGCTAATATAAAAAACATAGCATTAATCAGTATCAAGAATAGTGTCATGCATAAGTATGAGGTAGATGGTAGCTTAAGAAATGCTGTGTATGAATTGCAACGAGATATGCTTAACGAAAAAACGTTAGTTATTGATGACAGTATCATTTTTCAAAAGATTATTCAAGATCCCAGTACCTTTAAGACGATTGGTTATATTCAAGTAGCATTTGATAAGAGCGGTTCTGCAAAATTTGAAAAGCGTTACAACAAAGTAAAAATGTTAGTGTATTTGGACTCTGGTGAGATTTTATATGCTACAGAACAAAAAAGATTTCAAGATGTTGCATCAATTGTAGAAAATGGCAATTTTGAGGCTTCTTATGGTGTTAAATACTATCGGCAGCATAAAAAGGATATTAACTATATTACATATATTGATAACAAAGAATTCGGCATCATACCAATTGCTGATTACATCATGTTCGTCTTAGTTGGGCTTTTATTGCTGTTTATTGGTAGCAATATCGTTAATTGGCGTCTTAGAAAGCTTACCACAAGGTTGAATAAAATATTAGCTGCTATGGAAAAAGCCATGGAAGGTGATCTAAATATTCAGTTAGAAGTTGGACATGAAGATGAGCTTGATATTATCTCTGAATATTTTAATGAAATGTGCTGTAATCTTGATTCTTATATACAGAAAAGTTACATCGCACAAATAGAACAAAAAACTGCGGAAATGCAGGCCTTGCAAAGCCAAATTAATCCTCACTTCTTATATAACACTCTAGAAGCTATTCGAATGCAAGCAATCTGTAATGATGATAAAGAAGTAGGAAAGATGCTGTATGGTTTGGCAGTGGTATTTCGGAGTCAGATAAAAGAGGATAACATAATCACATTAGCAAAGGAAGTTTATTACTGCAAAAAGTATGTAGAACTTTTTGAATTCAGATACAAGAATAAATTTAAATTTGTATTAAATTTTCCTGAAATTTATATACAAGTTCCAATCATAAAATTCATTATTCAGCCTATTATAGAAAATTATTTTGTTCATGGCATTAGACTAGAAGATGAAAATAATATATTAAGTATCAATATATATGAGGCTGAGGATGATTTAATCATTGAAATTAAAGATAATGGCAAGGGGATGCCAGAGAGTCAAATAATTGAAAAGTTAAATGAAATGAAGCAAGAGGGGAATAGCCGGGGGTCAATTGGCTTATTAAATGTCCATCGTCGCATGGTAGCTACTTACGGTAATGATTATGGTCTAGGAATTAGACAGAATAATCCAAATGGATTGATTGTAACAATAAAAATTCCATTTAGGGGGGAATCTAATGTATAAAGTATTAATTGCAGAAGATGAAGATATTATTCTTGCAGGTATTAATAAAATTATTGATTGGGATGAACTTGGGCTTGAGGTGGTATGGTTAGCGCATAATGGACAAGAAGCTCTTTCTATGTTGGAAAAAGAAGCTGTTGACATTATTATTACAGATATTAACATGCCGGTGATGAGTGGTTTAGAATTTCTTTCTCAAGTACGAGCTGAAAATAGACGAACTAGATTTATTATAATAAGTGGTTATGACGATTTTACATATGCACAGAAAGCAATTCCTCTTAGCGTAGAAAATTACATATTGAAACCAATTAACGAAGAAAAGCTGCAAGATGTGCTAAATCAAACAGTACAAAAATTGATTACGATCGATAATGAAAGCAAATATACAATTGCTACAAGACATAAGCTACTAAAGTTTCTATCAGGGCAGATGAAAGAGGATAAAGATATCTTTTTCAAAGAAACAGGGCTCCGAATAGACAAACCTTTTGCTATTGTGGCTAATGTAAAATTGAAGCCAAGAGATAGAAACGAAAAGGAATTAGAGGGAATTACTAGATTTATCAGGAGAAAATTCATCGAATTAGATTTGCAGACCTTAATTTACGACAAGGATGAATTTCTAATTATCTTTCAAAATAGTCAGATGGATTATAATTATGCAAGAACCAGAATGGAAGAAGTGCAGTATCACATAGAGGCATTTTATGAGATTACAACCTTTATTACAATCAGTTCTATATTTCATGATTTAGATGGTATTAGCGGGGCATTTCAAGAAACGAAAAAACTACAAAAGTATCTTATCATAGCTGGTTACGGCAATAGTATTGATAAGAGATATTGTAGCGGAAGAAAATCTACAGATATCAGTCTGGATGAAAGCTTAATCGATAAGTTAATCTTAGCAAAAGATAGAACAGGAATTAGTAAATATATTGATGATTTATTTAGAAATCATATTGAGAAAGAAAAGATAACAAGTGATGCAGTATATCATTTAGTAATTAAACTGGCATTATCACTTCAGCGTGTGGTCCGCGAATTCAAACTATCTTATGATAATAACATTAAGAATTTGGTAGAAGTAATGGAAGAGCTTTTCAGAGCGGACGATCTTTCTGATATCAAATCGATCTTTTTAATTGAAATTATGGAAATTATAGACTGTATCAATGTAGGAGATTCACAGTATACACCTGTAGTTAGACAAATCTTAAGCGATCTGGGAGAGTGTTATAAAGAAGATATTAATTTGAAAGTACTGGCTCAAAAGTATTGTATGAATACTTCATATCTAGGTCAAATATTTCAGAAGGAAGTTGGGATGCCTTTTTCTCAATATTTAACGAATATGAAGAATTCGAAAGCAAAAGATTTAATATTAAATACCAATCTGAAAATTAATGATATCGCAAAGGAAGTTGGCTATCCAGATGTAAGTTACTTCTATAGAAAATTCAAACAATGCTACGGTACATCACCAGCTTCATTAAGAGAGTTAAAACAATATTAGTACTTCCAATAAGTTGTATAGTAATACTAGTTGAAAAGACATAAAAAGTAAAGTTATCGGGAGAGAGGTAGAATACGATGAAAGATAGCTTAAGGGTTATAATCTCAACACTAGGTATTATTTCACTAATTGTAATCATGATAGGATGTAGTCGCAGGAGTGAGGATGAAGTCTATGCTAAGAATGAAATCTCTAAACAAAATGAAGTTGTGGAACTAATATGGTATCAACTAGGTGCACCTCAAGAGGATGGTGATTTAGTTCTAGGAACAGTCAATGACTATATAAAGGATAAAATAGGGGTCATAATAAAAATTAAATATATTGGATGGGTGGATTACAATCATAAGACACAGTTGGTTATCAATGCTGGGGAGCCTTTTGATTTAATGTTTACGAGTTCATGGGCGAATGATTTTTCACAAAATGCACAAAAAGGAGCTTTTATGCCGCTTAATGATTTATTACCTGCATATGGAAAGGATATGCTGAAGAATATTGATTTAAGGTTTTGGGAAGCCGCAGAGGTACATGGAAAGATCTATGCAGTACCGAGTGAAAAAGAGATTGTAAATATGCCAATGTGGACATTTACCAAAGAATATGTTGACAAATATCAAATTCCGTATGAACAGCTTCATACGTTAGAGGATTTAGAACCATGGTTAAAAGTAATAAAAGAGAATGAACCGGATGTTATTCCGCTATATTTAACCAAAGATTTCTGCCCTCCAATTTATATGGATGAAATCGTATATCCATTGGGCATTGAGTATTCCTGTGATCCGAATAATTTAATTGTTAGTAATTTGTTTGAAACAGAAAGCATGAAATCAACCTTAAGAACACTTCGAGAATACTATTTAAAAAAGTATATTAATTGGAATGCTGCCACAATATCGGATGATAAAACCGTGAAGCGCTTTGTAACAAAGGGTGATGGGCAGCCATATGCGGATCGAATATGGTCAAGAAACCTTGGTTATGAAGTCGTGACAAGTACGATCATGGAATCAAAAATCTCTAATTATTCGGCGCGTGGTGCCATGACAGCTATTTCAAGAACATCAAAGCACCCGGAAAAAGCAATCGAATTTTTAAATCTATTGAACACTGATGAGTATTTACGTAATTTGATTAATTATGGAATAGAAGGTGTACATTATGATAAAGTAAATGCTAGTAAGGATGAATTAAGAAGTGTCGAAGGTTTGGATCATGTCTATACATTTAAAATGAGATATAATTATGACAATATGAAACGTTATGATGTTCCTTATTGGGTGCAAGGTGGGCTATTTAATACCTATGTTCCTGAGGGAGAACCTCTTGATAAATGGCAGAAATTCAGAGAATTAAATAAGAAGGCAGAGACGGCACCAACGTTTGGTTTTGATTTTGATTCAGATGCTGTGAGCTCTCAAATAGAGAAAATTAAAACCGTGATGAATGAATTTGTTCCGCCACTTTATACCGGTAGTGTAGATCCGGATGCTATATTACCTAAATTACAACAAAAGTTAAAAGAAAATGGAATAGATAAAGTACAAGATGAGATTCAAGTTCAATTCAATGAATGGAAGATAAACGGACAATAGGTTGAGGTACTAGAAACATATAGCCGACACCTTTGAAATGCAATGGAAGATTAAAAAGGAAAGAGCATAAGTAAAAAGAGAAAAGAAAATAATTTAAAAGGTATATGCTTGGATAAAATTTTTTTCCCTAACATATACCTTTTATTAGTGTATAAATTATTGTTCAGCACCAAGCCAATCGACCAGCCATTCACCGTTCACTTTTTTTAATTCCATAGATATATACGTATCCACGTCCTTTCCAACTGGTGTAAATAAGTAGGAAGTTACTATTTCATCATCTGATCTTATAGCATCCAAAATAAATTGACACTGAAATCTCATTAAATCAACTTGATATTCAGAAAAGCTATTTACAATCTTTATTGCATCACTTGGGTTAATCAGATATTTTTTTAGTTCTCCTACATCTATTTTATATTTGATGATGACCAAATAGATCCTGTAATTGGTTGTATGACTATTTCAGGTTATGATTTATTAGAAGATACCAAATACATTAACAATCAAATACCAGGACATGAAGCAGGGTAAATTAATATTTAAACTTTATAATTGATGATAGATTAACAAAGGAAGTGGAAATATATGGCACTTCCTTTTATTGATTACTGGAATTTATAAGAAAGTTGGTTATATATTTACAATCTTAGTGGCATTTAGTACCGTTTAATTTTAATGGAGTAATTACCATTTTGTGGTCGATTCTTCTTGTATAAAGCTACTTGAAGAGTTACAATTTAACATAACAATGTTGTTGATATTGTTGTGTGGGAGTTAAGAAAATGCCATCTGTGAATGAACTATTAGATATTGCATGATTGGTTATATGCAAGTAGCATTTGATAAGAGCGGTTCTGCAAAATTGGAAAAGCGTTACAACAAAGTAAAATGGCAAGTCTATGGAAGAACTAAATATCCCAATAGAGCGATGATAAGGAGGGGATTCGATGCAGAAAGTTGTTGATATAACAAAAAATGGGAATAAGGTCAAACCGATTTGGAAAAAACTAATCTGTGCGGGAAGAGCGCATGAGGTCTTAAGAGCGGATTGGCAGCAGCAATTGAAAAAAATTCAAAAGGAAATAGGCTTTGAGTACATAAGGTTTCACGGATTATTTAATGATGAAATGATGGTTTACAATGAGGACATGAATGGAAATGCATGGTATGACTGGCATTATGTTGACGAGGTATTTGATTTCTTGCTAGGAGAGCAACTTCGTCCGATTGTAGAGTTAGGTTTTACACCGGAAAAAATGAAAAGCGGAAATCAAAACGTATTTTGGTGGAAGGGCAATGTAACACCACCGGCAGACTATAAGAAATGGTGTAGGATGATTGATAGTTTTATTCGTCATTGTATGAATCGTTATGGTAAGTCTGAAGTTTTAAAATGGTATTTTGAAGTTTGGAATGAACCGAATATTTCACCGTTTTGGTCAGGCACTCAGGAGCAATATTTTCTATTATACAAAGAAACGGTAAAAACGATAAAACAAATACATAACGGATTAAAAGTGGGTGGACCGGCGAGCTCTGCATCTGCTATCGGTGATAATGCACCTTGGGTGGAAGATTTCCTTCACTATTGTGAAGAGAATCATGTTTGTGTGGATTTTGTTTCCACACATCCATATCCGAATGAATGGCCTCTTATTGACAATCCGGTCCATACATACCGGGATGAGCAGGGAACATATCGTTCCCTGGATTGGCTAAAACGTACAGTTGCAAATTCCGCCTTCAAGGATGCAGAGATTCATATTACCGAATGGAATTCATCTCCTAGTCCACGAGACTTGGTTCATGATACGGCATTTATGGCAAACTTTATTATTCAAAATAATCTCTATTGTATGGAGCTTACGAATTCGTTAGGATTTTGGACCTTTACCGATGTATTTGAGGAAAATGGTGCCGCATCAAGTGTTTTTCATGGTGGATTCGGATTATTAACTCAGCAAGGATTAGAAAAACCGGCATACCACGGTTACTATTTCTTGTCCCGGCTTGGAAGCGAAGTGATTGAATTAGGTGAAGATTTTATCGTGACAAGAAGCGAGGATAATATTCAGATCCTGGCATGGAATTACGTTCATTACAACGAGGCATTTTCGGCTGGAGATGGATCAGCTTTAACTCTTTATGACAGATATTCTATATTCCAGCAGAAGGAAGAACTATATTTTAATATTAAATTAGTGAACCTTGCGGGAGAGTATAAGGTAACCACGTACAAATTTGATCGAGATACTGGATCGGTTTTTGATTGGTGGGTAAAGAACGGTGCTCCTGAAAATATTGATCTCGAGGAAAAGGAAATTTTACAAAGTAATATGAAACCTCAAGGTGGTATAAAATACATTGAAGCGGATGGAGCGTTTAGCTTTGAGCATTCCATAAAACCTCATGGTTTTGTATTTGTTGAATTGACAAAATTAATATAAGAATTATGTTTGAATTGAAATAATGATCATAGATATAAAGGCAGAGAAGGTTAGGGAGTTTAACAAATAAGCAGTAGAAGGTGCAGATCCGGACGGATCTGATTAAAATTTAAGAGAAGAGTAAGTATCCTAGGAGCGATAAAAGAGTATATCAGCAGCTTTGGATAGTGATTAAGGAGAAGATTGATGAATCATATTGAAAACATTGCATCGTTGGCAGAACTGGACAATTTCCTTGATGCTCAAATTGAACAAAACCGAAAAGGAGATTTTGAAGTATTGTTTTTAGATCAATTAGGTGAGTTGTCTAATGTATCTAAGATTTCTGTAGAACAAACAGATCATGATTTCACCTTTGGCATATGCCCGAATGGACATATCAGTATGACAAATGCGCTCGCTTGCGGGGTAAGTAACGAGGCGGAGCTGTATTGGAAGCTTATTGGTGAATTGTTTAATGCCACAACCTTATGGTTTGGCTGGCGGGTACTGGAACCGCTAGAGGGTCAGTGGACTTACAAAAAGGAAGTTAACGGCTATGGACCAATGGAGAATATGATTAAGCGTGCAAAAGAGCTGAACCATAAAATAACAGCACACGCTGTCTTATATCCAAGAAATGATGTTTCACCTGATTTTCTTCATCACTGTACACCGGAGGAAGCACTTAAGTTTCTGGAGAGACATACCAAAAAGTTAGTGGAAGCCTACAAAGATGACATAGATTTTTGGCATCCTGTGAATGAGGCTTATGCTGGGATACAGGAGGTTGGTGCTCTTAAGGTAAATGAAGGCCTTGTTTATAAATGGGTACGTGATGTTGAGCCCTCCGCGCAGCTCGTAGATAATGGTGGCTATACCATTCATCCTGAATTCTATGAAAAGGGTATTAAAAATGCACACCTTTATGGAGCGGATGTTGATTATCTGGGTATAAGAGGTTACTTTGAATATTATAATGCGGAGTCTTTGTTATTCTATAAAAAGTTATGGAATCACTTTGATCATCTGACATCTTTGTATGGTAAGAAAATCAAGTTCACAGAGATAGGAGCATGTTCAAAAAATCCTTCCCGCAGTTATGATGAGTGCATGACGGACGACCCTACAGTAGATATGGGCTTAGGCCTGGCTAAAACGGATGCTGCGGTCGATGCTATGATGACAGAAGAAACCCAGGCTATATTTTTGGAGAAAATGTATAAGTTAATGTTTGCTCATTCTAATGTGTATGAGTGTTCTTATTGGGATTTACTTGATAATTATACGTGGAATCAAGTAGATGGAGGGCTGGTGAGAAAGGATTTCTCTCCAAAACCTGCATATAGAAAGCTACAAGAGTTGATACATAAAACCTGGCATACAAAAGAAGAAGTTGAAGTGATTGATGGGGTACTTCGATTCCGTGGATTCTATGGTATCTATAAGCTAAATATTAATGGAAAAGAATATTCAGTAAGCCTGACCAAGGGTAATAATAAGGCTGTAATCGCGTTGGTATAACTTTACTTTAGCTACTGTTGCATTAGAATTGGCACTTCAATATATGGGGTGTCTTTTCTAATGCTGTAAATCACATGCTTTTGTAATGCACCTTATATATCATTTACCTTGCATTATTATTTTGCCAAATTTATAATGAATATAAATTTAAGCATATAACATTCAGAAAGAAGTGAGAAAAATGCAATATAAAATATTGGTCGTGGAAGATGAAGCGGATATAAACGGTTTGCTGGTTAAGATATTAAAAGAAGTTAATTATCAGACCATACAGGCTTTTTCAGGTACGGAAGCAAAACTGCTGTTAGAAAAAGAGGTTCCAGACCTTATTTTACTTGACCTCATGCTTCCGGGTATGTCGGGAGAAGAATTATTACGAGATATTCGAGAGAATAAACATTACGATATTCCTGTTCTGATACTTTCTGCAAAAAATTCCTTGGGCGATAAAGTATCTTTGTTAAAGAACGGGGCAGACGATTATATCACAAAACCATTTGAGCCGGAGGAAGTTCTTGCAAGAGTGCAAGCAAGTTTAAGACGTAATGGAAAAGAAAGTGGCTCTGAAAAAATATTGAATTATAAAAAATTGAAGTTATACCCTCAATCACGAAAAGTAATGGTTGATGAAAAAGAACTTGTATTTACTGCACATGAATATGATATTCTTTTCCTGCTAATGCAAAATCCAGAAAAAGTATATTCCAGAGAAAGTCTGTACGAGTTGGTATGGCATGGTGGGTATTACGGAGAAAATAATACGGTCAATGTCCATGTCAGCAATATAAGAAAGAAATTAAAAGAGAATGACCCTGAGGAAGAGTATATTCAGACAGTATATGGGATTGGGTTCAAGCTCCAATGAAAAACTTTACGACTTCTTTAAAAGTTCTTTATGACTTATTAAAAGTTTATGTGGTACGATACGTTTATCGATGAGGAAATTCCATAATCGGCAAACGCATTTTTAGAAAATGAGGGTAGACAGATGAATGAATATGTCATAGAGACAAAGCAAATTACAAAAGCATACGGTTCTCTCCTTGCATTAGACCATGTAAACATTCACGTGAGCAGAGGAAGCATTTACGGACTTGTTGGTGATAATGGGGCTGGAAAAAGCACATTATTGAAATTATTAGCTGGTCACAGCTTTTCAACAGAGGGAGAATTACGCCTTTTTGGGAAATACGAAGAAAAAGAATTAGAAAATTCTCGCAAAAAGATAGGCTGTATGATTGAACAGCCGGGATTCTTTCCAAACATGACGGTAGAACAGACATTAAAGTATTACTGTATTCAAAAAGGGATTCCCGATACAAAAAAAGTAGCAGAGATGTTAAAGTTGACAGGTATTGCAGAAAAGAGAAAAAGTAAATGTAAAAATCTTTCATTAGGGCAAAAACAAAGATTAGGGCTTGCGATTGCTATGATTGGAGAGCCACAGCTTTTAATACTGGACGAACCTATCAATGGATTAGACCCTAGCGGAATTATTGAATTTCGTAATTTACTCCACCGATTAAATAAAGAAAAGAATATTACAATATTACTGTCAAGCCATATACTATCGGAACTTCAACAAATTGCTACCGTGTACGGTTTTTTAAGTAAAGGTAGATTGATTGAAGAAATTACATCCCATGCATTGCATGAGAAGTGTTCAGATTGTATTGAAATTAAAGTATCAGACGTTGAAAAGTATTCCGTTTTATTGGAGAAGCAATTTCCAAAAGAAAATTATAAGGTTCTTCCAGAAAGCAACGTTCGTATCTATAAACCACAGGAACAAGCGGAGGTCTATAGTAGGTTGGCTTCTGAGAATGGCGTTTATATCACTGGTATGAAAACAATACAATCTTCTTTGGAAGATTACTATATGGAATTAAAGAAAAGAGGTGATGGAAAATGATGAATTATGTGAAAAGTGAAATCTATCGAGTAACACATAGCAAGGGTATTTATTGCTTTACTGCAATTTTGGCTGGCTTATCTTTTTTACTAAACGCTGTATTAGCCTGGTTTGGTAAAATGGACGGGGCAAGTTTCCCGTATAATACAACATCATTTTCCTATTCAAATTTGGTGGCTAATCCAATGATATTTTGTACCATGGGTGCAGTCGTTGGAATCATTTTGTATGAGGGAAACAGAAAAAATGGTAATTTGAAAAATACGATTGCTTTTGGTATTCCCAGAACAAAAGTTTTTGCTGGAGAATGTATTGTAGCAGCCATTTCAGCTATTGTTTCTTTGATTATCGTGTTGGCGGTTTATATCGTAAGTGCGATTATATTATTAGAACATAAAGGTCCCGTAAATCTGACAGATTTATTGACAGAAATTCCAGCCGTATTTTTATTAGCTGTCGCCTCTTTAATTTCTGGAATTGTTTGCATTGAAGCGTTTGGGAAAGATTCTACTGGAATTATTGTTTGGTTTATTATTTGGTTTATTATCCCTAAAGTTTTCTTTTATTTAGGGCTTCGCTTTGATGTTATTTATAATATTGCTATGTGGATGCCGGAGAATTTTTTTGGAACAAGTGGAATGATTGTCAATATGTCTCAGAGCATTACCGCATGGGGAACATCCGAGGGAATGGCAAAGTGTATAATTTCCGGTATCATTGGAATTATTGTTTTTTCTTTATCGGGTGTAGTATTATTGAGAAAAAGAGAGTTGTAATTTCTAGGTCTGGTTTGGGAGGAAAGAAGAAATGTTGTGTATCATTTTAATTGTCGTAACTGTTATCATAGGTGGGTATTTTACTTTTCGTTATTTTTCACTCCTCTATGCTTTTAAGGAGATTACAAATGAATTAAACGACATACAACAAGACCTTACCAAAAACCAGATTCTTGATTTGCCAATACCAAACCGACATTTAGGAAAATTATTGTCTTCTTTTAATAACACCTTAGAAGAAATACGAGGGGAACGCCAAAAATACGAAAAAAGAGAAAAGGAATTTCAACGGCAAATTGAAAACATTAGCCATGACTTACGCACTCCTTTAACTGTAATTCTAGGTTATTTAAAACTCATTAAAAAAAATGACAACAGCCAGATTACAGTAAATAAAGAGCTGTCAGAAACATTAGACATTATAGAACATAAAGCTGAAATTATGAAGAATCTGGTTACACAGTTTTATGATTTTTCTCGTATAAACGCAGGTGATTATGGATTGCCTTTAGACAATGTTGATGTTTCCAGAACTTTAAGGGAATCTCTCATGGGAAATTATCAAATTTTAGAACAAGCTCATTTAGAGATAGAAATAGATATTCCAGACCACCCACTATGGGTATTGGGGGAAGAATCAGCGTTAGAACGAATATTTCTTAATTTGTTACAAAATGCTGGCAGGTATGCTGACACATATCTTTGTATCTCGATAAAAGAATGTGAGCAGAATATATCTATTTCATTTATGAATGATACACGAATACTTTCAGAAGATGATGTACCTCATTTGTTTGATAGATTTTATATGCAGGACAGCTCCAGAAATCAAGGTGGTACTGGCTTAGGTCTGACAGTTGCAAAATCGTTAGCAGAAGAAATGGGAGCAACATTAAGTGTTAATATGAATGATATAAAATCTGAAAAGGATAAATTCACTGTCTGCTTTGAATTGCTTATGAAAAAAATTTAGTGATCCATTTCCTGCCAAAGATGTTTTGTCAGTATCTTCTGGTTTATTCCGTTCATTTTTTTACTGCGTTCAATAAGGATGTGTACTTCGTTCAACTGGGGATGCTACGTTTAGTTCCATGGTTTCTCTGATTACAATGTGGATTGTCCGTGTAGGTCTTGGTTTTATATTTACAATCCAACTTGGCTTTAGTGTGCAGGGCGTTTGGATCTGCATGGGATTTGAATGGGCGGTACGGGCTTTGATTTTTTATTTACGATATCAATCAGGTGTATGGTTGTCAAAGAAGGTGATAAAATAAAGAAGAACGTTGGAAGACTCCCTTCTCAATTTTGGTGATTTGAGGAAAGGATTTAATAGTCGAAAAAAAATTAGTAAGGACTGAAAAACAGAAACGTAAAGAAAGATTGATGTGGGAATGTAGAATATAAAGGAAATATCATGACAGGAGAATAATAATGCAGTATGAAGCAAAAACCCCGGAGGAATATTTGAAATTACTAGAGAATGATTGGAGAAAAGAGAAGTTATTAGATATCAGACGTATCATTTTGGAATATGCTCCTGAGCTGGTGGAAAGCATCCATTATAAAATGTTATGCTATGGCAATGAGTTAATAAAAATATTTTATTTGAATGCTCAAAAATCTTATGTTAGTTTATATGTAGGTACAATAGAAAAAGTGGAGAATTCAGATATATTACTGGAGAAATTTAATTTCGGAAAAGGCTGTATTCGTATAAAAAAATCGATTGATATTTCAAATACAGGACTGGAAACTTTTATCAAACAGACGATTGATATTTGGAGAGCAGGCGGCGACACATCATGTTACTAATAAGAAAGTTTCCCCTTTACCTGTGGAGAGTGCGGCAATTTTGAGTTTTATCACACAAGAAAGAAGGTAGATGTCATATGATTGAACTTGCCTTTGGCGAAAGCCCTGCCGGTGCTCTAAAACTGGCGAAATCAATGAAGCAAAGAGAGTGTTTGGGAGGTTCAGTAACAGTGATTGGCGGCACTGAAAATGAACAGTACGAAGCAATGAAACCCTGTAACTGGTCCGGCATGGCGATGGAAGGTAGTTCTAGGGATGTCGTGGCATTAACACTCGCGTTGGATATTGGTGATATTTCAGATATGGATACCGATATGGACAAACGCAAAAAGCTGTTTGAAAGTCTGTTTGTAGACTTTCCAGGAGTATCTGATGAAATGTGGAAAATAAATCAGCATACCCTGATGCGGCTTCAGGAAGCGAAAACATCGCTGGAACCTATACGGATGTGGATAAGCACCAGCGATCCTGCGGAAATGTGTAGTCTATATTTTGTGTGCCACTTGATGTCGGATTCTCAGACACCTCTTTCTGTTGTATGTGTTCCGCAGTTGCTTGAGAAAGATAACCGCATAATATGTTATCGCAGTACAGGAGAAGTACATGCGGAAGAGTTTGGAGCATTAACTGAATATGAGGAGCCGATAAGTGAATTACAGCGAAGAGTCTATGCAGGTATATGGTGTGACCTGATGAGTGAAAATGCTCCTTTACGTGCGATAGTAAATGGATGTGTTATTGGCGTGCCAGTTGATTTTTATGATTTCTCACTTCGATCTAACCTATCGGATGGAGAGATAAAAGTTGCACAACTTATTGGTAAAACACTAAGCCAAATACCAGGTGTAGGTGACCGTTGGCTATTCTTAAGAATACGAGCGATGATAGAATCGGGAGAGTTAATTGAAATTTCAATGGGAACAGGTGATCATCCTTATTCAGGGGTAGTAAAACGAAGAAATAAGATGTAAATTACGGCTATATGAGAATTCACCTTCACCATTCAGACACTTAACAAAAGGACTTGAACCTACGTGGTTTGAGGCCTTTTGTTAAGTGTCTTTTTAGCTTTCGAGGGCGTAGATTGAATAAAGCTTTCTAGGTGCAGAGAAAACTATCCGTTCAACGGAGAGTTATATCTTTATTAACTTTAAAGATAATTATAACCATAATTATAACCATAATTGAGATAGGGTATATTATTTAATGAAATATATCTGAATACTTAAAATTTAGTTGGAAACAATATCCTTGGAGGTGCTTACATTATGATATCACGTAAATCAGTCATAACTTTTGGCATGGTAGCAATCCCGATTGGGATGTACACGACCACAACGGACAATGACATCCATTTCAATCAGCTTCATAAGGAAGACAATAGCCGCATTCGATATAAGAAGACCTGTGCACACTGTGGTAAAGAGATTAAATCAGAGGACATTGTAAAGGGCTACGAGTATGATGAGGACAAGTATGTCGTCGTCACAGAGGATGAAATTGAAAAGATTAAGACAGAAAAAGAAAAATCTATTCAGATTCTGCATTT
>NZ_DAMADT010000004.1:124191-126645 GCF_031997925.1 Lachnoclostridium sp.
TTTGCACAATTAAACCAGATTTCACCCGTCTACTATGAGAAGACCTATCAGGCTGTACCTGAGGCAGGGGGTGAAAAAGCCTTCGAATTGCTCCGATCAGCATTGATGGCGGAACAAAAGATTGCCATTGGCAAGACTGTTATGGGCACAAAGGATACATTAATGGCGATTATCCCCAGAGAGGACGGAATCCTTATTTCCACGATGTTTTATGGCGATGACATCAAAGCGCTTCAAAAACAGTATACGAAGCCTGATGTAAACGAGCAGGAGTTTAATATGGCAAAATTATTGATCAATTCGATGGATACGCCTTTTGATCCATCAAAATATAAAGACGAATACCAGGAGAGACTACGTGGCCTTATTGAGACAAAAATTTCTGGTAAGGAGGTTGTCGCTGCAGAACCTGAAAGTGCAGGCAAAGTAATCGACCTCATGGAGGCTCTCAAAGCTAGTGTTGAGAAAGCTCAGAAAGACAAGGAAACGGCGTAATTTATGACTGCAAAACTAAACGAGTACAACCAAAAAAGGAACTTTGAAAAAACCTTAGAGCCAGAAGGAAAAACAGAAGATTCTGAAGAAAGTCTGAGATTTGTCGTTCAGCACCATATGGCCCGCAAAGAACACTATGATTTGCGATTGGAATGGAATGAAGTTCTTCTTAGTTGGGCGGTACCCAAGGGTCCCTCCTATAATACACATGATAAGAGACTTGCTGTACAGGTGGAAGACCATCCTTTGGAATATAGGAACTTTGAGGGGACTATTCCCAAAGGGGAATACGGCGGTGGAGTAGTCATGCTATGGGATGAAGGATTCTGGGAACCTCAAGGGAATGTAGAAGAAGGGCTCCGTGAAGGTATGCTCAAATTTGTTATAAAAGGAAAACGGCTCAAAGGGAAGTGGGCCTTGGTCCGGTTGAAAGCAAAGGCCGGAGAGGCAAAGGATAACTGGCTTTTATTGAAAGAAAAAGATGAGTATGTTAAAAATGCGGATGGGATATCCGAATTTAACACCAGTATCAGAACTGGACGAACCATGAAGGAAATTGAAGAAGGGGAAGATGAAAAAATGATAAAGAACCCCTTCAGTATGGTAGATGCTCAGCTCGCCAAATTAGTTCATATGGTACCTGAGGGTGAAGATTGGCTCTTTGAGTTAAAATATGACGGCTATAGGATTATTGCGTTTGTGGAAGGAAACAGTGTACGTCTAATCACCAGAAACGGTAATGATTATATGATGCGGTTTCATGATGTTGCCACTTCACTTGTTGACCTTGCAAAGGGAAGGGCGATGGTGCTTGATGGAGAAATGGCAGTTATTGACCCATCGGGTAAGACCGATTTTCAAGCCCTCCAGAACTACATGAAAAACCCCAAGGCCCAAAATCTGACCTATATTGTTTTTGATCTTCTTGCACTTGATGGTGAGGATCTTCGACAATACCCTTTGATTAAGAGAAAAGAAATGCTTGAAACTTTGATGAAAGATGCCCCCAAAAACCTCTACTACAGCCGCTATGTCAAAGGAATCGGAAAGGAAAGTTTTGCAGTAGCCTGTGAGGCAGGTATGGAAGGGATTGTAGGCAAAAAAGCAGATTCCGTCTACAGCGGAACCAGGAATGGTGACTGGATTAAACTCAAATGTGATTACAGGCAGGAATTTGTCATCGGAGGATATACACTTTCTGACAAAAAAGCATGGGGGATAAGTTCCCTTCTCCTTGGTTTCTATGAAGATGGGGAATTGGTCTTTGCAGGACGTGCCGGTACCGGGTTAAGCGAGTCGGATATGAAAACACTTGAGAAAAAATTTGAGAACATAAAGAGGATGGATTCGGCTTTCAAAATTTCACCTAGTCCTAAGTCCAACGAAAATATTACATGGCTAGAACCTGAACTGGTAGCAGAAATCAAATTTGCCGAATGGACAAAAGAGAATCTATTAAGGCAAGCAAGCTTCAAAGGTATTCGTACAGATAAGGATCCTATGGATATAAAAATGGAAAAATCGGAGGATGAAACACCACCACAATACTCCAAACAAGAAGTGGAGAAGCCAATGGAAGTAAATGCAAACAGCATTATTATCGAAGGAATAAAAATTAGTAATCCGGATAAAGTGATGTTTGAGGAACCTGTAATCACCAAAGCAGATGTGGTTCGGTATTATGAAAAGATTTCGGAGCGTATGCTGCCGTATGTGAGTCATAGGATTCTCAGCCTTGTACGCTGTCCAAAAGGCATATCCCAGACATGCTTCTATAAGAAGCATCCTGGTGCGGGCAGTAAAGGAGTTATCACAATTCCCATTACTACCAGCAGTGGGGAAACAGAGGATTACTTCTATATTGAGAATATCACCGGGTTAATATCTGAAGTGCAGATGGGTTCACTAGAATTTCATACCTGGGGAAGCAGTATCGACGAGCTTGAAAAGCCTGATGTG
>NZ_DAMADT010000004.1:126655-127940 GCF_031997925.1 Lachnoclostridium sp.
ATGGTATTTGATTTGGATCCGGATGAAGGAATGGATCTTAGCCAGGTGCGCCAGGGAGTACTGGATGTCAGAAGTATTCTTAACGAACTTTCGTTGAATTCGTATCTTAAGACTAGTGGTGGCAAAGGTTATCATGTGGTTGTCCCTTTAAAACCGGTTGTGACCTGGAATGTGTTTTACGATTTTGCAAAGCGGGTTGCCGAAGTTATGGAGCAGAAGTGGCCTGACCGCTATACAAGTAATGTGAGAAAGGCTAAGCGTACAGATAAGATATTTATCGACTGGATTCGAAATGGTAGAGGTGCTACAAGTGTTGCTCCATATTCCATTAGAGCTAGGAAAGGTGCAAGCGTTTCCATGCCTATCGCATGGGAAGAACTTGACACAATCGCTCCCGACGGCATCACTATGGCGGATGCGCTTTTGAGGATAAATGGCAAAGACCCTTGGAAAGATTTTTTCCAGAATGATCAGATGCTGAAATAACAGACCATTTTAGAGATTAATATGATAGCTTTGACGTGCGGACATTCGAATTATATATAGAAAAATCCAAAGGCATCGGAATGAAAAAATTCTGGTGCCTTTGCTTGAATTAAAACTAATATTTTTTGTTTCCTTGACAACAATATTCAAACATGATAACATAATATTGTTTACAAGGAAACAATAAGGAGATATAAAATGGAACGAGAAATACTTAAGCAGTTTACGCAGCTTTATAACAATCAAGACATACTTAGTAATCTTATTAATAGTGGTTTAAATTCTCAATATAGTAATTCAGAATTACATTGTATTGAAGCTATTGGAAAGCTTGAACACCCAAATGGAGTGCAACTCGCTACGCTTCTTTCTATGACTCGAGGTGCAGTTACAAAGTTAGCTAGGCGCTTGCTACATGATGGTCTTGTGGAACGTTACGCTCTTCCTGACAATAAAAAAGAAATTTACTATCGATTGACCTCTATAGGAGAGGTTCTGTATAAGGAACACGAGGTTGCTCATACAAAATGGGAAGAACGAGATATCGCCTTTTTATATTCTGTTCCAATACAGGAACAACAAGTAGTACTTAACTTTCTACAACAATTTAATAACTATCTGCAATTAAAAATACAGGAGGAATCATTATGAAATATGACTTAACAACACAAGTGGATATGGATTTAATGGAGCAATGGCTCTCTACACAAGAAAACCGCCATGTAGCCACAGGACATGTGGGTACGCATTTGGATACCTATGAAAAAAGTATTATCCCACTAGATTGCATTACATGCCC
>NZ_DAMADT010000004.1:127950-174499 GCF_031997925.1 Lachnoclostridium sp.
TTGGGATGTATCGGATATTGCAGAACATCGTGAAATTTCCTTGTCTGATATTGGAGATTTACATATACCAGAAAATGCATTTCTTCTAATACACACTGGTCGGAGTGGAAGAGAGAAATATGGTACAGCTGATTATTTTCGAGAACATCCGCAGTTATCTAACGAGTTAATACAGTGGCTTTCTAATCAACCACTACGCTTTTTGGGAATTGACTGTTCAGGAATACGCCGTGGAAAAGAGCACGAGCCTGCTGACAGAATGCTAGAGAAGAATGGTATCTTCGTTATTGAGAATCTTAGTGGTCTTATTCAATTATTAGATAATGATGTCTTTCAGGTCTATACTCTTTGGTTTGATGATCCTGTTGCTACTGGACTACGGTGTAAAGTAGTGGTGGATACTGGTGAAAAATAGACTTCAAATTTATGCTCTTTTTTTTAGCATGATTAGAATTAACTGCAGCATATGCTAGCGACGGTTAAGCAAATGATCATAAGGTTAGCGCAATTATCAATCGTGGGAGCTAGAAATTGTGTCACTCAACTTAAATTCATAGACATAATGGTTACTATGTTTTAAAATGAGAGTATCATTAAAAACTTTTAAGCAAAAGATTATGCTGTTATGTAGCATAGACTTATTGCACAATAACAGCAGCTGAAAAGCTTTTTTTTCACATGTAGTTTCTGCAATATAGTCGCGCATCATTTGAATGATGCGTCCTTTTGACACCCCTTATCATAGAATAATAAATAAATGGAGATAACTTATGGAGCTGATTATATCAGGATATGGAGTAAAGACAGCGGATACCATCAAAGGCTTTATATTGAAGGAAGATGGGACATTTCATGAGAGCTGGAAGGACAGCGTGGTGAACCCAAGCTTTTTATGCCAGGGAGACGGATATCTGTTTACTGTTACAGAAAATGATGACGCGGTCATCTATCTTTACGGTCGAGAAGGACAGGGCTATCGGCTGTTGGATCATAAGAGGATAGACGGTGGTGCGTTGTGTCATATTACTTATTCCGCAAAGAATAAAGCGTTGTTTGGAGCTTGCTATGGCACCGGTACCTTATTTGCTGTGAAGGTGGAGCCAGGTCACTTTGGTGATATCCTTCATCAGGAGATTCAGCAGGAAGGTACTGCACTGACCCGTGTTCATTGTGTCCTGTTAAATCGTAAGGAAGACAGGCTGGTTACAGTAAATATTGCATTGGATCGTATATTTATCTATGCAGTAAACCAGGGTTACCTGACCTTGGAGCGAATCATAAAGGCTCCGCAGGGCAGCGGTCCAAGGCATGCCTTGTACTCAGAGGATGAGTCATATCTTTATGTAATCACAGAGTATTCCAATGAGATACTGGTGTATGACCTGAAGGATGAGGACAGGCTGGTTCAGCAAATTTCTACCTTGTCGGGCCGATTTAACGGCAGAAGTAATTGCTCTACCCTTTGCTTCTCCCGAAATAATGCCTACCTGTATGCGGCTAACCGCGGAGCGGAGACCATTGCACTCTTCTCGGCAGGTAGTGATGGGAGGTTAAGCTATCTTGAAGAATATGATTGTGGAGGACAGCATCCAAGACATATGATACTCTCTGGGGATGGCAAGAAGTTGCTGGTATGTAACCAGAATTCCCATCAGGTAGTCTGCTTTCTGCTGGATACAGAACAAGGCAGAATAATCGGAAAGCTTGGCAGCTTGGATTTTACTGCTCCCAGCGGTATTCTAGAAGTATAAAAGATAGAAGATAGAAGATAGAAGATGCTACTGATGTACCCATAAAGGAGTTGAAGAGGCTTATAAAAACATTTGAATCTTGTTTGTATTCCCAAGTGCATGTGGTGACGATTATCAAATGATAGAAAAATAAAAGAAATAAGCTAAAAACAAAGGACATGAGAGAGGAAACTTTCATGTCCTATTTCATAGAAAATTATATGCTTCTAACAATGGAGAACGAAAATAGACTTTAAAGCAAATGATAATAAGGTTAGCGAATACATGAATATTAGTTACCGCTATGTGCTTTACGTAATTAAGCAATTCTGTGAATTGGGAATATTAACAAAAGAAAAAGGAATGGGATATACCATTTCTGACCTAGGACCTGTTTCAATCATATCAGTAAGTGATCTATCGGCTGCGTATGATCACGCTCCTTTATGGTGGGGGCAGGATAAGGATTCAAAGCATAATCCAATATTTATAATACCGCCGATAACAGTGGAGGAGGTATTTGAGGAAGTAGGCGAAATAAAACCTGAATATGAAACGGTTGCATATTTTGGTAGGGTTGTTTTTTGGTCTGCACCTCTAAAGACTTTTTCGAGAACACGTTGGTCAAAGATTGTTGGCTCGTCTTTGTACGATAGCATAACCTTCAGAAACTCAAACACCGGTACAAAGCTGCTGCAGCTTACAAAATTATAACAGAAAAAATAAAAGTATTTGACACTTGGCGCTTCAGTTACAACATTAATTGACAATCTAATTGTTGTATATGAGAATTACAACGCTGTGAGTAGAACGATTAGAATTTATAAAGGAGAAGAAAAATGAGTGGAAAAATTATTATGAACTTAGCAATGAGCCTTGACGGATATATTGCTGATGAAAACGGCGGCTTTGACTGGATTGTGGGACAAGGCGATACCTCTATTGATACAGCCGAAAGAAGTGAGTTTGAAGAGTTTCTTGCGGGCATTGATATTGTTGTTATGGGCAAAAACTGCTATGATCAGGGTTTTGCTAAAGACTATTCAACAAAAACAATATATGTAGCTACAAGTGATGAGAAAGAAGATAAGGGTAATATTCGTTTTATCCGTGGCGATATAGTCAGAATATTAGAAAAAGAAAAGGACAGTGGTAAAAATATATTTCTGTTTGGTGGTGGCGGTCTGGTAGATCACTTTGTTAAAGCTAATGTTATAGACGAATATATTGTTGGAATCATACCAACGATACTTGGAAAAGGCCGTCCACTGTTTTTAGGGAACAATCCAACAATACAGCTACATCTTGATAAATACACCGTTAATGATGGAATTGCTGTGTTTCATTACTCAAAACGATAATAAAATGCGGTAAGTCAAAATTACCATTTGCCGGCGAAAAGGAGAAAGTATATTAATTATGATCAGAGATTTTAAAGAAATCGATATCGAACAAATTATGAAGATATGGCTTAATACAAATATCAAGGTGCATCATTTTATTAATAGTAGCTATTGGATAGATAGCTATGCCACAGTCGAAAAAATGATGCCGCAAGCAACCATTTATGTGCATGATTTCAATGGTCAGATTCAAGGGTTTCTTGGACTGAACGGAGATTACATCGAGGGAATTTTTGTCGATGCAGAATATCAATCGAAAGGAATTGGTAGTCAACTGCTTGATTATGTCAAAGAGAGGAATAATAAACTTCTTTTGAATGTTTATAAAAGAAATGAGCGGGCAGTATCATTCTATTTGAGAGAAGGATTCGCGATTTTGACTGAACAGATTGACGAGGAAACAAAAGAAGTGATCTCACGATGGTATGGAACTCTTAGAAGATTTGAACAATACAAAAGGAGCGATAAAGTTATGAAAGTAAATACTAGAAACGTAAGAATGTCTGCTTTATAATATAACTGCTCAATTGATGAAAGGATTTCGAATTACTCAATTTGTAATTTTAGTTTATTATTGTATAGTAAAATATGGTAAACTAGTTTTATCTATGAAATGACAGAACTAAGTTTTTTCAAAAGGAGTAATTTATGCTTAGAGCGGAAAAATTAGAGAAAGTAAAAAAGGCTACACTTGCTATGCAGCGTTGGCCTTGGGAGCAGGGTGTAGTAGCGCAGGCATTTCTGGAAGCTGGCGATATTGAAATGGCCACGCTTATGGCAAGAGAAGCAGTGACCAATCAGTCTACAGATGGAAGACTCGGAATGAAGTATGAAAGAGGAGCAGCTACCGATCCTGCGGCAAACGGGGAAGTAGTATTACGGGCAGCTGAAATTACTGGAGAAGAAATTTTCAAGACTGCAGTTCAAAAAATGTTGGAATATCTAATTTATAGGGCACCAAAATCTAGTGACGGTATAATTTATCACAACGAGAACGAAGGAAAATTTTGGGTGGATTCTTTTTATATGGCACCACCATTTCTAGCGCTAGCAGGATATCCGAAAGAAGCTGTAAAACAGATTGTAGGTTATAGAAAATATTTATGGAATAGCGAAAAGATGCTTTATGCTCACCAGTGGGATGATAACCTTAGATGCTTTTCACGTGAACTCCACTGGGGAGTAGGAAACGGTTGGGCGGCAGCCGGTATGGTCAGCGTTTTAAAGGTCTTACCAGAGAAGATGCAAACTGAGAAAAGTCAGCTTATAGGGTATTTAAAGGAAGTAATAGATGGATGTCTGGCTCACCAATGTGAAAATGGTCTGTTTCATGACATTGTAGATGATTCCTCTACATTTATTGATTCAAATCTGGCTCAAATGCTCAGTTATTCAATATACAGGAGTGTTAAAAACGGCTGGTTAAATAAAGAGTATATTGAATATGCTGATAAAATGCGAGAAGCTGCATATTTAAGGGTGGATCAGAATGGTTTAATTCAAGGCTCCTGCGGAGTACCTGATTTCAATGCCCCGGCAACGGCTCCGGAAATTCAGGCATTTTATATTCTGATGGAGGCTGCTTATGATGATTATTTATACAAGAGGCAAACAGATTTACAATAATTGAACTATTATTGACCATAATGGTAGAACATGGTACATTAATTAGATGATAAAAGTACATAAATATTACTATTATTTGAAGTAAAGTTATTGATAGAATACGCCTTCGGACGTTTTTTATAATACCAAAGAAAGGATTAGTACAATGAAGAGAATAGTATCAATAATAGTAACTTTAAGTATCCTGATTTCAGGAATAGCTTTTTCTCCTGCAAAGGCCAGTGCACTGAGTTATGAGCTTGACTATGCAGGTTGCTTCAGCGAAAATTATGCAGTAGTTGGAGTATGGGAAGGTATATGGAAATATGGATACATCAATGAAAAAGGGAAGACAGTAATTAATCTACAGTTTAATTATGCGAATGGTTTTAGTGAAGGCTTAGCCGTTGTAGGTATGGGGAAAAGCCTTAGTAGTATGAAGTATGGTTACATAAAAAAGGATGGTAGTTATCTTTTTAAACCTCAGTTCGATTATGCTACCGATATGAAAAATGGTTTTGCTATAGTTGGAATGAAACAAGGCGATAATTTTAAATATGGCCTTATTGATAGCAAAGGAAACATTTTAATTGATCTAAAGTACAATGATATTTCGTTAAGCGATTATAATATGAAAAAAGGTTATGCGATTGTCGATAAAGATAATCTATATGGAATCTACAATTTAAAAACAAAAAAATTAGTTGAACCAAAATATAATCAAATATTAATTATGGACCATTACGTTGAGCTTGTAGGCAAGGTTGATGGGCAAGAAAAATATGGAGTACTATTTTTTAATGATAAGGTCATTGAACCTACCTTTGATTGGATTCACCATTTTGCCGGAATCAATAATGTAATTGGTAAGGTTGAGAAGGATGGAAAATATGGTGTTCTAGGTACTGATGGTAAATACATCCTTGATATTAAGTATGATGAAATAAGAGAATTTGAGGATGGTACTTGTCACATTAAGCTGGATGGAAAGTACGGTTATCTTAATTCAGATGCCAGCTTACTGACACCCATAGAATATGATGAAATTACTGCTTTTCATAAAGGATTATCAACTGTTAAGAAAGATGGTAAGTACGGAATCTTAAATAGGGATGGAACATATAAAGCGGAACCGATTTATGATCAAGTATATATCTTATATGACAAGATAGAAGCGATATTAAATGGCAAGAAAATAATTCTGAATGATGACGGTAGCAATAAATATGATAAGGATTATGAATACATGTATCCTTTCAATAGTATTAAAGGTGCTTCAAAAGTAAAAAAGGATGGTAAAGAAGTCATTATAGACAGTAAGGGTAAACCAATATTTAAGGTTGACTTCGATACGATTAGTGAATTTGAGAATGGCGTTGCCTACATTAAGTTAAATGGCAAGATTGGATATTTGGGCGAAGATGGAAAATATGTAGTGAAACCGATTTATGATAGTGTATATTATGATGGCATTGAGCCATATTACCATACAAAATTAGATGACTTGATGGGACTCGTTTTTGTTGATGGCACAGAAATAAAACCTATGTCAAATGGACCTATTAGTTTTCATGGGGATTATGGAAGTATCAGAGTAAATGATAAGGAAACCTATATTGACAAAAAAGGAAAACAGATAACATCTGAGCTATTTGATAATACGAATCCCTTTTCAGATGGAATGGGCAGAGTGATGCTAAACATGAAAACAAGTTATGTCAATACCTCTGGGAAGCGAATAAACAAGGAATTTGATCATGGCTATGACTTTAGTGATGGATATGCTTGTGTTTATAAAGACAACTATTATCGATACATTGACAAAAAAGGAGATTATGCATTTGGTGAGGATGCAAAGTATTCACAAGCGAAATCATTTCATAACGGATTAGCAGCTGTACAGTCATCGAAAGGCAAGTGGGGATATATTGATACAAAGGGTAAGCTTGTTATCGATTGCCAGTTTAATGGCGCTTTTGATTTCGATGAAAAATTAGCTCCTGTAAGAATAGGAGATAAATTCGGATTTATTGACAAGACCGGAAAAATTGTTATCAAAGCGATTTATGATACGGTTTCAGAATTTGAAGATGGAATGGCAAGTGCATGGAAAGGTAATAAATATTATTGTATTACTTCAGCTGGAAAAGTGAAAGAGGAAGCTGCGAAAAATTCAAATTTTAAATTTGTTGATGGAGTCGCACCGGTAAAGGTAATTACAGATTCAGATATTATTTATTACTGGGGATATATAAAGGAAGATGGTAGTTGGTTGGTTCTGCCTGAACTTAATTCTGCCAGTGTATTTCATAATGGAGAAGGATATTTTTATAAAAATAATAAATTAGGATATGTAAATAAATCCGGCAAAATAAGATGGAACTGACAGTTCATAGGATAAAAACAGGGACATTGTGAAAAATCAAGATTTTTCACAATATGAATTTTAATTCACTTTGCAAATATTGTGCTTGCAGCCCAAAGTTTGCAGGTTTTGAAGAAAGGCATGGTAATTACTGTGAAAAAAAATGTACAATTAGTCATTATTATGTTCATTATAATTAGTACAACCTTATTAAGCGATAATAGTGCATATGCAGCTAAAAAAAGTGTGACCGATGATATTACGTTGGAAATAATGAGTACAAATTCTAAATCGGAAATAAGCTTAAGTCCAAAATATGAGGAAAGCAACGGATTATATGGATATGTAGATAAAAAAGGTAAATGGATTATAGAGCCTAAATTTCTTAGTGCTAAACCATTTAGTGAAGGCCTTGCAGCAGTATTAGAAGATTCAGAAGCACTGAAATGGGGCTATATTCAGCCAAATGGCACCTTTTCTATTAAGCCTCAGTATACTGCAGCCTATGAATTTAAAGATAGCTTTGCCATTGTTACGGATGACAATTCTTATGTATCAACGATAGACAAAAAGGGTAAGCCGATTCAAAAGTCAAAGTATTATTTGTCACAAGTGGGTATAGGGAATACTAGAGCTACGATTTCTAATGGAGAGAATTATACTGGTAAAGATAATCTAAAATATGGGGTTATTACAGAGAAAGGCACATTTATAAAGCCCGAATATGATGGAATGCCAAGTTATGTAAAGCCATTTGTGTGTCTCTTTAAAGAAGATGCTTCTGGGGATATTCTGAAAAGGACCCATTATATAGTGCTTGACAAAGGCACTAAGAAACTCCCGGGTGAAATAATCAGTGTAAGCGAGGGAATTGGATTAATTGAGTATAGAAGTGATAAATACCCAAATAGAAAAAACCTGTATGCCTATCTTACCTCGAAAGGTAAGTTGATTAAGAGTTATAGCCCTAGTAAAGGTGTGGAATATCCCTTTGTAGAAGCGAAGGGTTTTAGTGAGGGTTATGCTGCTATAGCTATAAATCACGGTAATGGTGATATTTTTTTTGATCAATGGGGTTTTCTTAAAAAAGATGGAACCTGGCTTAATATACCTGAATTTACATGTGCGGATTCCTTTAAGAACGGTGTTGCCCCTGTAAAAGAATTTAATTCTTGGGGATACATAAAAACTGATTTAACATGGTTTATTAAGCCGTATGAGGTAACAAAAGAACAATTGAAAAAAGAAAATGATTATTGCGTAAAAGAGGCAAAGTCAATTCTGAAAGATATCATTAATGATTCTATGTCGGATTATGAAAAGCTTGATAAGATTTATGATTATGTAACACATGAGATTTATTATGATTCGAATACTAATATACCTCGAGTTTCACACACTGCATATGGAGCCTTGAAATATAAAATAGCAGTTTGTGACGGATATGCTGAAGCACTACATATTTTATTAGATCTTGCCGGAGTTGAGAATATCATTATTCATGGAGCTGATAAACTCAATGGGATAGGTCATGCGTGGAATTTAGTAAAAATTAATGGTAAATACTATCACGTGGATTCAACAGGGGATTCAAGCTCTCCTAACCAAAGAAACTTTTTTATGTTATCCGATGATCAGGCAGGTAGATATCTTACTTGGAAGACGAAGAATTATCCTGCAGCACCAACGCGCTATAAATAAACTGAACACCCAATAATTTTAGAAAAAAAGGACGTGTCGTTATGCGACGCGTCCTTATCGTTTTTCGCCCTACCGTGTGTCCCGTTGTAAGTAACGTTAACCATGAGGAATTTCTACCATCCATTCTTTTCTGAAACACGTCCGGTGTGTAGCGTGTTATCTGTTGGATCCTGAACCGGCTTGGGTCAATCTGTCATTCAGCACCTCCTTGTATACAGACATATCCCGTTCGCCAACGATGGGGTCTCCTATAATTTTTCCCTCCGAGTCAATAAACAGTGTGGTCGGATAGGCAACTAAATTATTGTCAAGGTACTGCTTCAGTAAATTGTCGGGCACGATACTTGTAAAAGAGACACCTGTATCATTGACAATTTTTTGGGCCAGTTTTAAAAGCTCTTCATCTTTTACATCGCCTACAATGGAAATCAGCTGGGTACCCTCCGGCATGTCTTCGCTCATTTTCTGCAAATCGGGCATTTCCTTAATGCAAGGCTGGCAGAAGGTAGCCCATATATTGACCATTGTCAGTTTATACTCCGCAAAAATGGAGTTGTCAACAGGTTTGCCGCCTAGATCATTTGCAGAAAATGCACCTAGGTCGCCTACGGTGAATGTTGCAGGTTTTATGCTTGCCTTTATGGCTGGGAGCATTTGCATGATCTCGTCATAATCTACTTTCATATTGGAATCAAAGGCGGAGGTGTCAACTGTGGTCTGTGTGTATATATATACGGTGCCGTCCTTCCGGCAAATTTCCTCCGAGGCGGCACACTTCGTGATGTCAGCGGCATTTTTACCGGAATTCATCCATCCATCCCACTTTTCCGCAGAATATGCCAGAACTTTGAACGGGCAGTATTCACCCTTTTGAGGCATGAAGAATATATCTAAATGGTCGGAAGGGTCGGTTTCAGCCTTGGGAATATCCTTCCCCAATAGAGAAATATCGCCAAACATCACTTCATATTTACCCGGTATGATGGTTTCGTTATCGAAATATTTGCCCGGTAGCTTAAGTGTGATGCCCAAACCATCTTCAGTGTAGTCTTTATAATCGGTATAATCATAGTTTTCTTCCTGACGTACCGTACTTTGGTCATTTTTTGAAGTTACACCTTGTGTGCAGCCGGTTAAGAGTACGGTGAGCATGAATGCGCACAAGAGAACAGTAAATATCTTACTCATAATATTTTTTTTCATGATTTTCCTCCGAAAATTTATTTGTTGTTTTTTCTACTTGAATTGCATTTTTAGGGCATTTATTCTTACATAAACCACAGCGGATACACTCCGTATGGTTCGGTGTTTTCACAGGTTCCACATTCATGGGGCAGATTTTGCTGCATATCCCGCAGTCAGTGCATTTGTTCCGGTTTATGTAATAGCGATAAAAGCTAAAACGACTGAACAGTGAGTAAAAAGCACCCAATGGACATAAATATTTGCAAAACGGTCTGAATATCATCATAGAGGAAAGAATTACAACCACTAAAATAAGCATTTTCCATGAGAATAACCAGCCGATGGTGGCTTGAAGAGGCTTATTCATGCTGACCAGAGGAATACCGCCCTCCAAGGTACCTGCGGGACATAAATACTTACAGAAAAACGGAACCGTGGATCCGTAGGAATCTGCAGCCAATAACGGCAATAGTACTACAAGGATGGCTAGCACTAGGTATTTGCCAAACCGCATGATCCGATCAGGTTTTTGTGGGATTTTTAGTTTTGGAAGGAGGACTTTGTACAAAAGATCCTGTATAAACCCAAATGGGCAGAGAAATCCACACAAAAGTCTTCCAAACAATATTCCCATAAGAGCTAAAAATCCAAGCACATAAAAGGATATGCCGTAAGGCGAACATCCTGCCGATGCCTGGAGGGAGCCGACAGGGCAAGCTCCAAGAGCCCCGGGACAGGAATAACAGTTAAGTATCGGCAGGCAGAGGTTTTTGCTTCTTCCAGTGAAAATCTTACCCTTCCAAAAGCCGGCGAAATTGGCGTTCATCAAAACGGCAGACAAGCACTGAATTATTGTACGTTTAGATTTTTTAACCAATGCCAATACACTCCAGACATATGTTTATTGCTTTATTAAACACTGCTACATACTCCCGATTTAAAGTACCAATCACCAGAACCGCAACAGCCAGAAAAAGTATTGAATATTGCGTAAATCGTATGTTCATTTTATTTTTCATAGAACCCTCCTTCTTTTTGAATAGAATATTATCGCCGACATTTTCATGTTAGCAGGCGGTTGTTGCATAGCTGCGTAAAAGTTGTGTCAAAGATGTAATAAAGGTAATGAAAAGATTTGCGCCACTCTTATTTGCCATATCCGTCCGTCATTCTTGTCTGGGAGGAAATACCATTATAAAATTTACAACCCAGCAAAAAAGAGTTATACTTATAAATAGAACTGTTGTATTGGTGTAAGGGAAAAAATGTTAGTTTTACATTAGCGTGTTAACATCTTTGAGACAACTTCGTGTTATTCTTTAATTATCTTTGTAGCATAGAAAGGCTGGTGGATCACTTGCTGAATATTTTGATTGTAGAAGACGAGCTGGCAATCAATCAATTAATTTATATAAACTTGAGCGATGAAGGATACTGCTGTACGCGTGCTTATGACGGGGAAGAAGCAGCCGACCTCATTGAAAATAATAACTATGACCTGATTTTACTAGATATCATGCTTCCGAAAATCAATGGATACGAATTATTTGAGTACATACGTCCATTGGGAACACCCGTAATTTTTATCACCGCTAAAACCGATATCAATGATCGAATCCGGGGGCTACGACTCGGAGCTGATGATTATATTTCCAAACCGTTTCAGGTGGGAGAACTGCTGGCGCGTGTGGAGGCAGTCATTAGGCGTTTTGGAAAAAGCGAAAGGAAAATTGAGCTGTATGACGTAACGATTGATTTGAATTCCCGTGAGGTACGAAAAGACGGCCAACTAATTGAGCTGACCGTGAAAGAGTTTGAACTGTTGATTCAATTAATTCAAAATAAAAATGTAGCGCTTCGGCGCAGTTGGCTATATGAGCGGGTGTGGGAAGGTGAATTCACAGGCGAGACACGGACACTTGATACCCATATCCAGCGTCTGCGAAAAAAGCTGGAATGGGAAGATCGTATCAAGACAGTATTTCGAATTGGCTATCGGCTTGAGGTATTAAAATGAAGCTGTTTGCAAAAATCTTTCTCTGCGCAATGATCGTCCTCAGCGTCGCGTTGTCCCTGTCCGGATATCTGCTCATAACGTTGTCATACAAAAATGCGGTTGATCAGGAAACGCAGCGCGCAATGGATCAGTATCAGTATATTAAGTTTTTGCTTCAGGGTGATCTTCTAAATCGACGCGATCAAATCAATAAAAACAATTTATCTGATCCGATTTCTACAAGCTTTTCAAAGCTCGCAGGTCAGAATTTGCCTGGCTTATCAAGCGGCGGGAATTACATTTCTGTTTTTGGAGAAGATAAGATGTCCATCTATTCGACCTTTCCCTCTAATCCGGGTTTCAATATATCAAACTATGACTTAAATCAAAAAATCATCAACAAAATAGAGCAAATCGGGGATAGAATCTACGTTTTAGTGCTCGGTAAGATTACACAGAGCGGCCAGACGGTTTATCTCCTGACCGCAACCGATATTCAGGCCGTTATCGACCAAAAAGAAGAAATGATCCAGAATTACGGTACTATTTATTTCGTCACGATAGGCTTTGGCATTATCCTGGTTATGATCTTTTCTGCTTTGCTGACCGGTCCAATCCGAAAGATGTCGGTGGCTGCGGCTAGGATCGCCGACGGTAATTACAGTGAACGGCTGAAGGTTTTTTCTAATGATGAAATGGGAGAACTTTCAAGGAGGTTCAATACGATGGCGGAAACGATTGAGGATAGAATCGCAGAGCTTTCAAATGCTGCTAAACAGAAGGAGGATTTTGTCTCCAATTTTGCCCATGAACTGAAAACACCTTTGACATCGGTCATAGGTTATGCGGATATGATCTATCAGAATTCATTGTCCCGGGAGGATACCAGAAATGCGGTCGCATACATTATGGATGAAGGCCTCCGCCTCGAGGCACTCTCGCTCAAGCTAATGGATCTAATCGTTTTAAACCGACAGGATTTTGTCCTTGAGGAACTTCCTGCAGACGAGCTCCTGCAGAATATCGCGGAAACGCTGAGGCCGTTGTTATTAAATGAAAATATAAAATTCAGGTTGGAAACGGTGAAAGCCTATATCAGAGTCGACTACGACCTTGTCAAAACGCTTCTGCTCAATCTCGTAGACAACGCGGTCAAAGCGGGAAGCGCGGAAATTATCCTGACCGGGGAAATTACGGCGAACGGCTATCGCATCGGCGCTTCGGATAACGGGTGCGGTATACCGGCAGACGAGCTCGACCGCATCACAGAGGCATTTTATATGGTGGACAAGTCCCGATCCAGAAAACAGCACGGCGCCGGCCTCGGCCTTTCGCTTGCTTCAAAAATAGCTCAAATACACGGCAGCCGGTTGGAGTTTGTAAGTGTGCAGGGCAAGGGAACGACGGTCTCTCTTCTTTTACCGTTGGAAGGTGGTGGATCGGGTGATTAAGCGACGTATACTCACAGCGGTTGTAGCCGTTTTCTCGCTGCTTATTGTGTTCGGGGGCTGGCTTTTAACAAATGAGCTGCTGAACCGACAACATTTTGACCTGATGAATACTGTGCATTCCATAAGCGCTACGGAACCTCCGGAAGCTGAATTAGGTGCCGAACCGGCAAAGGTTACCCTGAGCACTCAGGAAATCGCAAATATTCTCAAAGTTTGGCAATCAAGCCAGAGGCAGCATTATCATGATCCGTATGATGGTCAGCTAACGATGGAAGAGGCGATTAAGGCGGCAAATTCCGGGTTATCGTATTTTTGTGAAAACGGCGTTTTGCCAAAAGACCTCCTCGAGAGTGACTTCACGCAGATAAATGCGGTTTTATACGATACACAGGCTCCCAGAGTAGTAGTCCCCGCGGAGGGTTCCCCCGCCTCGGATCCGGCGTACAGCTTCTGGTCCGTTAGTGCAAGCAATCGTGAAGTATCGATACTGCTAACACTGAACGCGTATACGGGCCAAATTTGGTGGGCAGAAATCCGCTTGATTACTCAGACGATTGATTTTAGCAGTACTAACATATTGGATTTGCTTGAACAATATGAAGCCTATCTCGGTCTTTCTGGCAGTGGATCGTTAAAAAGCAATAGTGACTACGCAACCCAAAGTTATGAAAATGATCAGATTGGAATAATTGTGTATAAAAAGACGGGAGAATCCGGTTACTATGATTTGCTGAATTTTTCTCTGACATCAGCACGTTAGTTGACAACCTTCCTCGCTCCCTTTTCACTCTTTATTGACTTTTGCGACACATAATAGTATAATGATAAAAAATTTGAAGTTTGAGGTGAAAAAATGATTAATTTTTCTTGCTAATTTTTAAAGTACATTTAATACAAAGTTAAACAGGTTCATTCTGTTTGTTTTTGTTGTACTAATGCAAGAAAGTTATTCTTTTTTCTCTTACTATATACACTTATGTTATGCTATCATGATTAGTTTAACTACGTATATCTATGAGCTGTAAGAATATTTAATTCTTGCGGCTCTTATTTTTTTATAAAAAATCAAACAAGGAGGGAAATAATATTATGATAAATAAAGATACTTCGCTAACACATGATAATCTCCATATAGAGTCGGATACTGCAGACGACACTTATATGGAGGAATAACAAGGTCGCCTATTGTTCCGACTTTGTTATTTATAATATTAAATACTGAGGAGGACAAAATATGTCATTAATAAATGTTACGAACCTAACCTTTGCTTATGAAGGTAGCTATCAAAATATTTTTGAAAATGTAAGTTTTCAAATAGATACCGATTGGAAATTAGGCTTTACTGGAAGAAACGGAAGAGGAAAAACTACTTTTTTAAATCTTTTGCTTGGGAAATACGAATATGCTGGAAACATTTCAGCTAATGTAACTTTTGAATATTTTCCCTATGAGGTGCAGAATCAAAGCAATTACACCATAGATGTCATAAGGGAGATTAGCCCAAATTTAATGGATTGGGAAATAGTAAAAGAATTATCTTTGTTAGATATGGACTACGATACTTTATATAGACAGTTTAACACACTATCGAAAGGAGAGCAGACCAAAGCATTGTTGGCTGCTATGTTTTTAAAGGAGAATTCCTTCTTGCTAATTGATGAGCCTACCAATCATTTGGATGCTGAAGATAGGCAAAAACTAAGTAATTACTTGAAAAAAAAGAGAGGATTTATTCTGATTTCACATGATAGGTCTTTTTTGGATAATTGTATTGACCATATCTTGTCTATTAATAAAACTAATATTGAAATACAAAAAGGAAATTTTTCTTCATGGTGGAGAAACAAAGAATTACAAGATGGTTTTGAGCTAGCAGAAAACGAAAAATTGAAAAAGGATATTAACAGACTTGCAAGCTCTTCTAAACGGACATCTACATGGTCAGATAGTGTTGAAAGCAGCAAGTTTGGAACTACCAATTCTGGGAGCAAATTAGATAAAGGATATGTTGGGCATAAAGCTGCAAAAATGATGAAGCGTGCTAAAAATATAGAAGCTAGACAACAAAACATGATGGAAGAAAAATCGAAGCTCCTTAAAAATATTGAATCGAATGAAAGTTTAGAAATAGTACCGCTTACTTTCCATGATAAAAAACTTGTAGAACTTACAGATGTTGCAATTAAATATGAGGATAGAATTGTTTGTGAAGGAATAAGCTTCACTATAGAGCAAGGTGAAAAAATTGCGATTCAAGGAAAGAATGGCAGCGGAAAATCAAGTATATTGAAATTAATTTATGGAGAAGGCATCCCCCATAGTGGGACTGTAAGAATGAATAATAAGTTAATCATTTCATATGTCTCACAAGATACTTCAGATTTATATGGTAACTTATCTGAGTATGCAGATAAACAATGTATTGACGAGAGTTTATTTAAATCGATGCTTATAAAACTTGATTTTTCAAGAGAACAGTTTGAAAAGAATATCGAGGACTTTAGTGGAGGACAGAAGAAAAAGGTATTGCTTGCTAAAAGCTTGAGTGAACGGGCACATTTGTATATTTGGGATGAACCATTGAACTTTATCGATGTCATTTCTCGTATGCAGATTGAGAAATTGCTAATGGAACATGAACCTACAATTTTATTTGTAGAGCATGATAGAGCATTTTGTGAAAATGTTGCAACAAAAACAATAAAATTGTAAAGGTAGAAAAGAAAAAGCATTACCACCTGTGCTTTCAATCATAAGCAAAACCGAGAAGGCTCAAAGCAAGTATGACAAAGAAACGGTTCAATACAAGCGATTCAACCCTATCATAAGTGCAATGTATATTTCCAAGGATTTTATAGAGAACGAAATCTCGAATCGAACACAGTAAAACGTGCTTAAATCAGTGATAAAAGCCCTCGAGTATAGGTATAATACCCGGGGGCTTTTGTATCAAGAAGTATTATTAATTGTGTTACAATCAATTCTTATAAAATCAACTAAACGATATCCAAGAGTTCGGAAAAGCTAAAATAAGCCCAAGCATAAATGTCAATACTCTTAAGAAATATGATTGTATTATCAAATGGTCAAAAACAGAATAAACAAGATTGATGGACTAACCGATTGTGGAAGTTCGGGGCTTCATCCGGATAAAGTAGATTTCTAAGATTATGTGATATCTATCACTGTTAAGAAAATTATCACTTAAACTATTGAATAAGTGAATAGAAGAACAAGAATAGAGTGCATTTCTTGAACAAGGAATTGCACTCTATTCTTGTCAATATGATACAACTAAACCACATTTTGCATATTCATAAAAGAGTGTGTTATAATTGTTTCTAATATAAAGGAGGAGTACCAATGGCTAATAAAAATATAAGGAGGATTCTATGAAAAAATATGCAGTTATAGAAAAAGATAATTATAGATATGTGAAAAGTCAAGGAGGAATAGAGATTGCCTATTCTAAGGAATCAGGGATATCAATACTAGAAGTTGATGGGTTTGCATTTAAAGATTTAAATAAAAATGGAGTTCTCGATCCTTATGAAGATTGGCGTTTACCAATAGAAGAGAGAATTGATGATTTATCAAGTAAAATGAGTAAAGAAGAAATAGCAGGGTTAATGTTATATAGTGGGCATCAAGCAGTATCAACTAAAGATAGCATATTTGCTAAAATGTTTGGTGGAACTTATGATGGAAAATCACTAGAGGAGAGTGGAAAAGATATAAGTGATTTAACAGATCAACAAAAAAGTTTTTTAAAAGAAGATTATTTACGTCATATTCTTTTAACTATTGTAGATGATGCTAAGACGGCTGCAACGTGGAATAACAATGTTCAAGCCTTTGTAGAGGGATTAGGACTTGGAATCCCTGCAAATAATAGCTCAGATCCACGTCATACACCAAGTGCTAATACAGAGTTTAATGCAGGAGCCGGTGGAGATATTTCTAAATGGCCAGAACCGCTAGGTTTAGCTGCTACCTTTGATCCTGAGTTAGTAAGACGATTTGGTCAAGTTGCATCGAAAGAATATAGGGCATTAGGAATTACAACTGCACTATCACCACAAGTTGATATTGCAACAGAACCTAGATGGATGCGTTTTAATGGTACATTTGGAGAAGATTCCATATTATCTAGAGATATGGCAGAGGCATATTGTGACGGGTTTCAAACAACGGAAGAAAAAAACGGATGGGGCAGGGGCAGTGTAAATGCTATGGTTAAGCATTGGCCAGGTGGAGGAAGTGGAGAAGCTGGGCGTGATGCACATTATGGTTATGGAAAATATGCTGTTTATCCTGGGAATAATTTTGATGAACATTTAGTACCATTTACGGATGGTGCCTTTAAATTAAAAAATGGAACGAAGGAAGCATCAGCAGTAATGCCTTATTATACTATTTCTTATGATCAAGACCACAAATATAATGAAAATGTAGGAAATTCATATAACAAGCTTATCATTACAGATTTACTACGTAATAAATATAACTATGATGGTGTTGTATGTACCGATTGGATGATTACAAAAGATGCACCTACTATTGATTCGTTTTTAGTTGGTAAATGCTGGGGAGTAGAAACGATGGGGGAAGCGAAACGCCATTATAAAATATTGATGGCAGGAGTTGATCAGTTTGGTGGAAACAATGATATGCAACCAATCTTAGATGCTTATGATATGGGTGTGAAAGAGCATGGTGAAGAATTTATGCGGAATAGATTCGAAACATCTGCAAAAAGATTACTTAGAAATATTTTTAGAACAGGTTTGTTTGAAAATCCATATGTAGATCCGAAAGAGTCTGAGAATATAGTTGGTAATGAAGATTTTATGCAAGAAGGTTACAATGCACAAATTAAATCAATCGTTATGCTTAAGAATAAAAATAATATACTACCAATCAATCGTAATAAAAAAGTTTATATTCCAAAGCGTAGATTAAAGGAAGGCGTGGATTGGTTTGGAAATGTAATACCAGCAAGTGAAGTTTTCCCAGTAGAAAAGAAGATTGTTGAAAAATATTATACAGTAGTTGAAAAACCAGAAGATGCAGATTTTGCAATGGTGTTTATTGAATCACCGGATAGTGTTGGGTATAAAAAAGAAGAGGGATATATACCAGTAACGCTTCAATATAGACCTTACACAGCAGAGTATGCGAGAGAAGAGAGCATTGCTAGTGATATAGGAGAAAGTAGAAGTTATAAAAATAAATCAAACACAGCTACGAATGAACAGGATTTAGATATTATTTTAGAGACAAAAACTGCAATGAATAATAAACCAGTGATTGTATCTATGAATTGTAAAAACCCTACAGTAGTCGGGGAATTTGAAAATGTAGTTGATTCAATTCTACTTAACTTTAATGTTCAAACACAAGCAATTTTAGACATTATGAGTGGAACGAAAGAGCCGAGTGGATTACTTCCATTCCAAATGCCAAAAGATATGAAAACAGTGGAAGAGCAAAAGGAAGATTTAGCTCATGATATGGAATGTTATATTGATGAAGAAGGTCATAAATATGATTTTGCTTATGGCATGAACTTTAACGGGATTATTATAGATGAACGTGTAAAAACATATAAAAAATAAGCTGTGTATAAAGTAAATTGTAAATCGATTACAGACAATGTAGGAGTATATCCTCAAAGTGAAGATTGTGCAATTGAAATAGGTAAATTTATTTTAGAAATCTCAAAATAAAAAGAAAAAGGGAGGTAGGCGCAAGATTGTGTGAAGTGCTTAAAAAATATCGTACGGGTGAACTGTTAAGCTATCTAGGGGTGACAAGAGATACATTACGTTTTTATGAGGAGAAAGGATTATTAAGTCCCAAAAAGAATAGTGAAAACAACTATAGAAGCTATGATATTTTTGATATATATAACATAATGATTATAGATTTCTATAAAAAGCGGGGTATGTCAATTCACCAGATTCAAGACTTACTAAAGAAAAGTGATGTGCAGGATATAGAATACCTACTTGAGAACAAGAAAAAAGAGCTTGAAAAAGTGATATATGATGGGCAGTGCATGATGAAAAGGATTGAACAGGCGCAATTATTTAATAGAGATTTGAGCAGTAGCTTAAATGAATTTACTATTAAGCCGTTACCCTTGTACAGAGTAAATGGAGAGGTGTCGGATTTTATTGCGGTTGAAGAATATGAAAATGTAATAGATATTATGAATTCCAATAATAATGATATGCTGTCACAAATTATACGCTACATTACCTTCAATAAAAACAGTGTTACTGGAACAAAAATGTTAATAGTTGATGCTACTAAAGTTAAAAATGAAAATGATATTTTCCTGGAATATCCTAAGTGCCTATATACAGTTACGGAAGAAATACAACAGCAAAATGAGCAGGAAGATTTAATGGAAAGAATGCACAGACTATCATCTGAATATGCAAATACACATGGTCTGAGGCTATTAGGAGAAGCTTTCGCTATGATACGTCTTATTACATATAAGGAAAATAAGGCTAAATCTTACATAGAAATTTTTATTCCTTTTGAATAATTGACATATTGACATGGGTGTTACCCCCTACTTTATACTTGAATCAGATTCAAATTTAAGGAGGAAAGTAGGATATGAAAACCGTAGTAATTAAGGAATGTACAGATATTTCAATTGCAAATACCTATACCTTTGACCTGTCAAGAATAGAGGTTACCCACTGTGTCGGTTGCTGGACTTGCTGGTGGAAAACCCCTGGAAAATGCGTGTTTAATGACTTAAACGAATTTTATCATGAATATATAACAGCAGATAAAGCTATTTATTTAGCGAAAGTAACAAAGGGATTTATCTCAGGCAATCTAAAAAGCCTTTTGGATCGCATGATACCTCTCTACCTTCCATATACGACCTATAAAACGGGCGAGTCCATGCATGTAAAAAGGTATGAAAAATACCCTGATATAGAATTTTACTATGATGGGCAATTTCAAACTGACGATGGCCTAGAAATTTTCGAAAGATACATCAATCGTGTGTTTTACCAATTTTATTCAAAAAACATCATAGTTAAGCCTATTGAAGATTTTGTTGGAGTTGGAGGTTATAAGAAATGAAAACAATTATTATAAACGGATCACCAAAAGGAAATGCACGAAACAGTAATACAAGAATTATAAGTGAAGAATTTGTGCGGGGCATGAAAACGCCCTGTGATATAAAATGTATTGCAAATTCTGATTTAGAAGAACTGGCACATCATATAGAGAAGTATGATACAGTAATTATCATTCTACCTCTTTACATTCATGCTATGCCTGGAATCATGATGAATTTTATTGAACATTTAAAACCGGCATCCATACAAGGGAAATACCTTGGGTTTATTATACAGGCAGGTTTTGTAGAAACAGCACAGGAAAAGTATGTAGAACGCTATTTTGCATCTTTAGCAAAACAGCTTAATTATATTTATTTGGGCACTGTTTCCAAGGGAGAAGCCGCTGGAATATATATGTTCCCCAAAATGTTTAAAAAGGTGTTAAAGAAAATAAATGATTTAGGCAAGATTTATGAAGAAACTCATGCTTTTGATCAAAATATAATTGAAGATTTAGGGAAACCATATGAGTTATCAAAGATCCAAACGTTTCTATTTCAGTTATTATGTGATTTAGGACTTAATAATGTGGGGTGGCACAAAATGCTAAGGCAGAATCATGCATTTGATAAACGGCTTGATAGACCATTTTTATAGGATAAGGCATTTCATAGTTACAAACCTTATTGCAACTATAATTTTTTAGGATTATAATTCAGTCAGGGGGGTGGACAATATTGGAAAATCTTACGATAGGACAAATGGCAAAGCTAAACCATATCTCGGAACAGACACTTAGGTTATATGATAAAATCGGTCTATTATCTCCATGCCGCCGTGATGAATCCAATGGTTATCGATACTATGATATCAGACAAAGTGCTCAGTTAGACATGATACAATACATGAAATCGCTTGGTATGAATTTGAAAGAAATTAAAAAGCAGCTAGATTGTAGTGACATGCCAAGCATCAAGGATATTTTAAGCCAACGAAAGAATCAGATGGATCATCAGATTAAGGAACTTGAGTATCAAAAACGAGCAATTGATCGTACTGTAGAAAGCCTCGAAAGGTATGAATGTTCTCCATCAGATGGATCAATTGTATTGGAATACATACCCAAAAGACAAATTTACTATATTGATTCAGGGATTAATTTCTATGATTATGGAATTGCTACCTACGAGAAAATACTTCGAGAACTTAAGGAAAGTGTCTATCCTCATTTTGAGAAATGTGTGAAGCGCGGTATTAATGTTGTAACTACTTGTGAAGAAGCAATTTATCCATGGACGACATCCTCTGCCATCACAAATAAGCTTGATAAACTTGCAAAGGAACATAACTGCACAATCGTAGGTGCAGGAATGCAGGATATTTATTGGATCAATATGATTGGATGTGTAGCAGGCGGTGTACATAGGATTGACAGAATAGAAGGTGCTGTAAGTTATAATGTAGAGGATTATGGATTAGCTTTAGCACAAGCTCATGGGGCAGGCCTAACCCCAGAAGAGTTTGAAGCACAGATTGCTCATCCTGAAACATTGGAACCAAGTTATGTATGGAATTCCAATGAAGCTCTATGCTCGAAGATGGGCTGGACGATCAAATCTCAGACACAAAAATGTGTTCCTTATTTTTATGAGACGGATCTGTATTCCGAGACTCTTGGCCGCGTAATCCCTAAGGGTAATTGTATTGGAATGAGTGCAGTTGTAACCACAGAAACTTTCCAAGGTCCTATCCTTGAGACCCAGTGTATTGGTAAAGTATATGGCCCTGATGACGGTGATATGTGTGATTGGAAGATTATCGGAGAGCCAGATACTACATTCTTTGTAAAAAAACCAGCCACCGTGGAGCATACATGTGCAAACATAGTTAATAGGATTCCCACAATCCTTAATGCGCCTGCTGGCTTTGTAACAGTTGAAAAGTTAAGTGAACTTCAATATCTTTCCTATCCAATGCAACTTTATGTAAAATAAGTATATAGGTAAAAGACATAGTTTCCCACCAAAGGGGAGCTATGTCTTTTTTAGAAAGGGTATTACCACTACGTGGCGTCTTTTCTATTTAGGTTACTAAAAGAATTCGAATAAAAGAATGATATGATTAATCTGACAAAAATTTAATAAAAAACATAAAAAATGCAACAATATAATAATGTGCTATTTTTTTTTGGAAAACAGATAAACTATCTGTGAGATGATGCCATCATGCATGAAAGATTTCTTAAATAAGGAGGGGCTGTAATTGCTGATCTTGTTGGATGGAATTAATTTTTATATAAATTCACCGTTTCTGCTAGTTATATTTTTGATCCTGATTGCATTGATCTGTTTTGTTCTATTAATGCTGTATTATCGGTATAACCATTTTGGTAAGAAAGTGCATTTCAAAATCTATTCACAGGGAGAAGGAGATAAACCGGATTCGAGGGAATGGGAGAAACAGATGCTTGATCTGGCAGAGAGCCACAATCAGGTTAGGCTGATTGGATATAGCTATGTTCTTAATGACTATAATCAAGCCGCCTATAAAAAACTGAATAAAATCAGGGACAGTATCTCTACCCTACCCTCCGATATCATTTCGCTAATTCCAGCAGCACGCTGGCTCTTTGATAATTTCCAAATGATGTACCGGGAAATTAAAAAAGTACGTACCTCGGGAACGAGCTATGCCGTATTACCGATCCTAAAGGTAAAGGAATACCGTAATTTCCCACGTATCTATGTTGTGGCTAAGAAGATGGTGGCCCTATCCGGCGGACACTTAAGTGAAGAAAATATTTCTGTAATGTTAAACGCTTATCAGCAAAAGATACCGCTTACGGACAGGGAAATCTGGGTTCTGCCGGAAATGCTGGGATTTTGCCTTCTTGAAGAAATCATTGTAATTGCGGATGAGATTCTTCATATCATTGATGTAAAGTCGAAGGCTGATAAATTCCTCCGAGAAAAGCAGGAAAGTAATCAGGGGCTAACAGATATATCGACACTGCTTTGCGAAATAGAAGATAACCTGAAGATTAACTACTCGTTCCATGCCCATGTATTATACCTGCTGAAAAATATGTCCTTTCATGAGGCTTCTGTTCAAAAATACTTGGAATATCATTTTGCTTCCGTAGGAAGACAAGTGAAAACCTCCGAAATATTCCTGAAGGAAGGAAAGATAGAATCATTTCTTGAGACAAATATCCGTACTTTAATTGTCAGCCTGAGGGATATCAATGAAGTGGATGAGGAAAAATTCTTTGAGGAATATTCCTCCCTGGAGCAGATTTTGTCACAAGATCCGGATGGAGTCTATTCAAAGATGGATTTGGAAGCCAGGGGAATGTACCGAGGTATTATCGTTAAATTATCGCACCGTTATAAGCTGGTGGAAGAAAAGATAGCGAAAGATTGCCTGGAACTGGCAGTTCAAGGAAGGGATGACCTGTATTGCTCTCATCATGTGGGAGCCTATCTTTTGGGCAAGGGTTATCCGATTCTGAAAGCAAAGATATTAGGAAAACCGATCCCCCAAATCCTTAAGAAAAAAAAGAATGTGAAGGGCTTCATTTATTTCCTTTCCCTGTTTCTTATTATTCTGGGACTGAGTTCTTGCCTGCTCTATGCGTTCCGAATTTTTGGCGGCATGCAGGATACCAGCCGACATGTAATTACCCTTCTGGTGGTAATGCCGCTCTTAATGGGTATTTCCATAGAGATTACAAATTTTATATTTACCAGAAGGATTATGGTTAAGAAGATTCCATCCCTGAACTATCTGAAGGAAATACCGGAGGAAGCAAGAACCTTTGTTGTCATGCCGGTTATCGTCTCCTCGAAGGAACAGGGGCTGGTATACATGGACCGTCTTCAAAAGAATTATTTGGCCAACCGACAGCCGAACCTTTACTATGCATTGCTTCTTGATTTTGAGGATTCCTCGGACCAGTACATGCAAAAGGACGAGGTGATAGAGAGTGCTCTAACTGCACGTATGAAGGAACTAAATGACCTCTATCCGTCGGAGCACCAGCAATTTTCTCTATTCTTTCGCTACCGCAAATGGAATGAAGCTGAGAATTGTTATATGGGATGGGAGCGCAAGAGAGGAAAGCTGGAAGAGTTTAATAACCTTTTAAATGGGACTGTAAAGGAGAATACCACCTTTTCCTCTATTTATTGTGACGAAGAGCTTCTTACCACCTTCCGATATGTGATTACACTGGATGCGGATACGAATCTGATTCGTGACAATGCAGCAAAATTGGTTGGACTGATTGATCATCCTTTAAATAAACCAGTTCTGGATCACGAAGGTGGGAAGGTGAAGGAGGGCTATGTCATCATTCAGCCCTCAGTAAGAAATCATATCGTAAATAAGAATGGTAGCAGGTTTACGAAAATCTTCGGAGGAGAATCGGGTCTTGACCATTACGGAACCGTAATATCAGATATCTACCAAGATATTTTTAACGAAGGTATCTATACCGGGAAGGGGATCTATGATATTAAAGCCTTCCACAAGGTACTTCATAATAAGGTACCGGAAAATCGGATTCTTAGTCATGACCTTTTTGAGAGCTGCTATGCACGAACGGCTTTTTCTAGTGCAGCCAAAATCATGGATAATTTTCCGAACAGCGTTTTATCCTTTACCAAAAGGGAACATCGATGGCTGCGCGGGGACTGGCAGCTGCTACCCTGGTTATTTTTGAAGAAGACTCCGGATGGGAGAAGTCTAAGCCCATTGTCAAAATGGAAAATCTTTGACAATCTGAGACGAAGCTTGGTTCCTCTGAGTAAGACGCTGTTTATTTTGCTGAATCTTGCATGGATGCCAGGAGCATATTACCTTTGGATACCTCTCGTTTTCTTTAATGATATATTTAACCTGATTATTTTATTAATTGCAGTGATAACCCAGAAGCTGATTCGTCCGAAGCTTGCCCTTGTTTATAAAGGCTTCTTAAAGGAAATTGCTACGATGTTTGAAAGAACATTCCTAGAGTTTACAATCACTCCCTACCGTGCTTATATCGTATCGGATGCAATTATTAGAACCCTATATCGAATCTTTATCAGCAAAAGAAATCTGCTTCGCTGGAACACGGCGGAAGCAGTGGATGCTTCCATTACGAATACCAGAAAAGGATATTTTCTTACCATGTGGAGCTCTCTACTCCCGGCGTTTGTTCTTGTGGTAATTGTATTTATGGGATATTTAAGTCCAGCAGGGATCATTCTGACAGCAATCATACTCGCTGACTGGAGTTTTGCCTATGAGATAGCATACCGAATCAGTCAGCCGAAAAAGAATTTTCATCTGAGGGATAAAGTTCAGGATAATGAGATGCTTCTTAATACTGCGCGCAGAACCTGGCAGTTTTTTAAGGATCTTTCTACGAAGGAAAACAACTGGCTTTGTCCGGATAATTACCAGATTGAGGTGGTTGAAAAAGTCAGCGAAAAAACATCACCAACCAATGTTGGACTTCAGTTTCTGGCAATTCTGTCAGCCAGGGATTTTGGGTTTGAAACTCTGAGCTCTATGGTTGCATATGTGGAAAACCTGATGATAACGGTTCAGAAAATGCAAAAATGGAAGGGACATCTCTATAATTGGTATGATATTAAAACCTTGGAGGTGCTTAATCCAGCCTATATATCAACCGTAGACAGCGGTAATTTTTTGGGACATCTGGTTGCCTTAAAAAACGGCCTTCTGGAGCAAATCGACAAACCGGTTTATCTGGACAATTTTCTATCTGAACTTAGGATAGCGATAAAGAACAGTAATGAGGAAATTCAGCTAAGAACAGGCAATTCTACCGAAAATGGGCTTAGAGCCGAGTATCAAAAGATAGGTGAACTAATAGAAGATATTGCGGATATCTGGGAAAACTTACACGAGATGGAGCTTAAACCATCTACAGATTATTGCTATACCAGGCTGTTGATGGACAAGATTGATAGTATTGTAAATGAAGTAGCGGCTTTAAAGCTAAAAGAAGAGAGCTTTTCTTCTTATCCTACGCTTCGCTACGTTGCAGCAAAGGACAATAAATTTGCGAATAGTATGATTAACCGGATCAGAGAACTCAGTAATAAAATAGACTGCATTTTAAAAAATGTTGATTTACGTTTTTTATTTGACGAAAAGAGAATGCTGTTCCATATCGGATATCATGTATCGTCGCACATGCTAGATGACGGTTGTTATGACCTGATGGCGTCGGAATCTGCACTTACAAGCCTTCTTGCAATCGCGATGGGAGAAGTTCCGTTAAAACATTGGTATAAATTAGGAAGACCGCTGACCATTGTTGGCGGCATTCCGTGCTTCGTTTCTTGGAGCGGTACGATGTTTGAATATCTGATGCCGAATCTTGTATTTAAGGAGTATGAAGGCTCTGTCTATGCACAGGCCTCCAGGGCAGCGGTACTCCAGCACATGAAGTATGCAAAGGAAGCGGAGATACCTTGGGGTATATCAGAATCCCAATATTATCGTTTTGACTTAAACTCAAATTACCAGTACAAAGCCTTCGGTGTTCCCAAAATAAGACTTCAGCCAGTCCGTAGAAATTCCCTGGTGGTTGCTCCCTATGCAACGATGTTAGCACTTGATATCGCAGAAGAGGAATGCATGAAGAATCTTACGCGGCTAAAGGAATTAGGAGTTTTCGGTGACTACGGTTTCTATGAATCTATTGATTTTAACGTACCGAATTCTGTGGATCTGACACCTTATTGCATTGTAAAATCCTATATGGCGCATCATCAGGGGATGAATCTGGCTGCGATTAATAATTATCTGAATGAGGGTATCCTCCGGGAGAGATTTCATGCGGAGATGATGATTAAGGCAACAGAAGTCTTGCTAGAGGAAAAACGCCAGTCCCATTTAATTTCCATTGCAAAGCGGGGTTATACAATAAAAATCGGTAAGCCCCTCTTTAAAGAAGTTATTTACAGTAATCGATATGTTAGTAATACAGGGATGAATCCGCCGGTTGTAAATTATCTTTCTAACGGGAAGTATTCACTAATGATAACTTCGGATGGGGACGGCTTTAGTAAATATGAGGACCGAATGCTTTACCGCTTCCGGTCGGATATCTATGCAAATACAGGAAATTATATCTATATAAAGGATATGAAGCAGGGTAAGATTTGGAGTACTACCTATCATCCTACAAGATCGGAGCCAGAGGAATATCAGGTGGTATTCTGTCCGGACAAGGCAGAATTTAAACGCAGGGATGGGGATGTCTCAACACACATGATTGTTAGCTTGGATGCGGATCATAATTTTGAGGTACGCAAGGTTACATTAACCAATCACGGAAATGAGAAAAAGCAGCTGGAAGTGACCAGTTATCTGGAGGTGGTGGATGATACCCATCTGGCAGAGTTAAGCCATCCTGCGTTTAATAAGCTCTTTCTGGAAAGTGAGTATCTGCAAGAACAGGAAATCTTTCTTACAAAAAGACGGCGGAAGAAGGACGATGATAATCCTTATCTGATGCATGTGGTAAGAACAGGATCGAAGCTATGCAAAAAAATAGAATTCGAGAATGATAGAAAACGCTTTATCGGAAGAAATAATACCCTGGAGAATCCAGATTCTGTAGTTAACAGTATTACCTTTTTCAATAATTCGGGCTTTTGTAATGATCCGATTATGAGCCTGCGTGCACAGGTTTGCATAGAGCCAGGTGAAACAGCCTGTATTTCGTTCATTACCGGAGTGTGCGGCAGTAAGGAGGAAGCAATAAAAATTGCTGGGGAATTGAATGTATGTTACCGGATTGATGATATCTTAGAGAAGTTCCGGCTTCAGACGAATCTGGAGTTAAAGTATCTTGAGATTACGAACCTTCAGCTGAACGCATTTCAAGATCTGATCAGCCCGATTTTCTATATCTCAGGTAATTACAGAGGCCCGCATGAAAACATTAGACGGAATTTTAAGAATCAGAGCTTCTTATGGAAATTCGGCGTGTCCGGTGATAATCCTATCATGCTTTTAATGGTTCGGTCCATTGAAGTGGAAAGAATTGTAAAGGATGTATTAAAGGCCTACGAATACCTGAGAATCAACCGAGTTCCCGTGGATTTGATTATCCTGATTGATTCCAAACATGGTTATCTGCAGGAGGTAGATGATTTAATCAACGATATGACAAGCTCTCTTAGGCTTTATGATTCAGGAAGCGAGAAACCAAGCTTCTTTACGCTGCATACGTATGAGATGATACCAGCAGAGATTGATTTGCTGTATACGGTAGCACAGGTCGTATTTTCGGAAAAGACAGGTATTTATTTTAATAATATGAAAGAAAATCAGTACGAGTTACTTGAGGAATATTAGGCTTTAAGGAGGAAGAAGCTTTGAACACAGCATATGCGCCAACAACAGAGGAGAAAGAAAAAGAAAATTATGAATTTTTTAACGGCTTTGGGGGATTTGCCTGTGATGGTAGAGAGTATGAAATTCTGCTGGAGGGAAATACCAGACCACCGGCACCCTGGATTAATGTTGTCTCAAATGAGAGTTTTGGCTTCCAGATATCGGAGTCGGGTGCCGGCTTTACCTGGAGTATCAACAGCAGAGAGAATAAGCTTACGCCTTGGTCCAACGACCCCGTAAGTGACAGAGCCTCCGAGGCAATCTATATTCTGGATGAAATAACCGGTGATGTAATGACGCCGATGTCCCTAGGAAGATCTGACAGGGGTATTTACCGAGTAAGGCACGGTTTTGGATACAGCAGGTTCCTTCATGAGGAAGCACTCGTTAATCAGGAATTGACGGTTTTTACTCCTTTGGATGAGTCACTTAAGCTATGGAATCTTAAGCTGACAAACAATTCGGATAAAGTAAAATATTTGAGTCTTACCTATTATGTGGAATGGGTTCTGGGCACCCAGAGGGAGCAAACCAATCCCTATATTCTAACCTCCTACGACAATGAGCATGAATATTTATATGCAAAGAACATTTATACACTGAACTTTCAAAACAGCTATTCCTACCTGTTTTCCAGTGAGATGATCACTAGGTTTACAGGCGATAGGCAGGAGTTTCTGGGGCAAAAGGGTAGCATACTGGAACCGCGGGGAGCGGAAGTCAAGCTATCCTGTAATACGGGTGTATGCTATGATCCCTGCGGAGCAATTCAGGTATCCGTAGCAATACAGCCGGGTGAAAGTAAGACTGTGTTGTTCGGGCTTGGGCAGAGTGGTAACCTTAATGAAATATACAAAATCAGATACAAGTACAGAGATGTCGCTGCCTCAGAAAAGGAGCTCGCCAGGGTGAAAGCCTACTGGGACGGGTTATTGGGGAACGTTCAGGTGAAGACAAAGGACAGGGCAATCGATATCCTGGTGAACGGATGGCTACTCTATCAGACGGTATCCTGCCGTATTAATGCAAGGACAGGCTTTTATCAGTGCGGAGGAGCGTATGGATACCGGGACCAGCTTCAGGATACCCTTTCACTTCTCTTTGCAGACTCAAGTATTCTACGCAGGCAAATTCTAATTGCTTGCAGCCGGCAGTTTGAGGAAGGTGATGTCCAGCATTGGTGGCATCCTCCGATGGGGATCGGGGTAAGAACGAGAATAACCGATGATTTACTGTGGCTGCCTTATTGTACCGCTGCTTATATTCAAAGTACCGGAGATACTGCAATTTTAAAGGAGCTAGTTCCTTATATCAAAGGTCCGGTACTTGATGAGGATCAGCATGATGTAATGTTTACCCCTGAAATATCCGAGCGCTCAGAAAGTGTCTATGAGCATTGTAAAAAAACCATCGACCGGACCTTCTTCGGTGAGCATGGACTTCCTCTCATGGGGGGAGGTGACTGGAATGACGGTATGAATGAGGTAGGGATAAAGGGAAAGGGAGAGAGTGTTTGGTTAGCCTGGTTCTTTTATACCGTATTGGGTGACTTCATTCCTTTGTGCTATCAGGAAGATGATGCAGCTTATGGTCAGGAACTGGAGCAGAAAAGAGAAAACCTGCTTCAAAGTATCGAAGAACACGCCTGGGATGGAGAGTGGTATCTACGAGCCTTTTATGACGACGGCTCGAAACTTGGTTCCAAGGAAAATGATGAGTGCAGGATAGATTCCATCAGCCAGTCCTGGAGCGTGATATCAAAAGGAGCAAAAAAAGAACGGGCGAAAACAGCCATGCAGTCAGCATGGCGTTATCTTGTAATGGAAGAGGAAGCCCTTTCCTTACTCTTGGCACCTCCATTTAATAAAACAAGTAAAAATCCTGGTTATATAAAAAATTATATCCCTGGAATTCGGGAAAATGGAGGCCAGTATACTCACGCGGCGGCTTGGCTGGCCATCGCTACATCGATGTTACACGACTATAACATGGCTAGGACTCTGTTTACCATGCTTAATCCGATTCACATTACTCAAAATAGGAAGGACGCGCTCAAGTATGAGAAGGAACCTTATGTAATGACAGCAGATATTTCTCTCAGTCCGCCCTATACTGGAAGAGGCGGTTGGAGTTGGTATACCGGTTCCGCAGGCTGGATGTATCAAGGGCTAGTAAGTTGGTTTTTGGGCTTTCGAAAAGAGGGGAATGAGCTGGTCATTGATCCAGCGACACCGGCAAGTTTCGGAGATTTTTCCATTGAGTATAAGTATGGGAGTTCTCTCTATGAAATTAGTGTTGAGAGCAGAAGCAAGGGAATGTTGACAACGGAAACAATCACTTTGGATGACAGGTTAATTAAAGGGAACAGAGTTCTGCTGGTGGATGACGGAGAAACGCATCGGATTATCGTATAGTTTATATAAAAGTAATGTATTACCATGCTACTTTGCATAGTTACTTTTTTTGCATAATAAATACAATAGAATAAGAACAGATGGCCATATGGGTAAACATTTTTTTAATATTAACCAAGCCTTCCTTCCGCATATACTATGAAAATACAAGGCACTCTACGTTTAACTTCGTAAAGTGCCTTGTTACGATTTATGGATTTCAATATAAAAGGGATCTTTTAGATTCCATATTTCCCAGTCACCGAATCTTTGAATACGGGAATATGAGGTGGAGCAAAGGTGAAGACAGTGAATGTGACAACCAACAGAATTAGTATTCCAACAGAAATATACAAGCAATACGGGCTGAATCTCGCATATTTGTACACATGAAGCGCCAAGCCTTGAGCTACAGCAATACCAAGAAACAGTGAAAATATATCAAGTATAAGTGATTCAATGCCCAATGCCCCTGTGTAGGTGTAGTAAAAGCACAGAACTACCAATGGACATATCAATTCCGCTATTGTACACGAAGTAAACCATTGACTAGCAGAAATGTTATTTTTTTTACCAAGGAGAATATACCCTACAATCCACCAGATAAGCATAGGCCATAAGGTTAATTTTAAATGCTCCCATATGCTTTCATTGACTGGTGCGAAAATTCCTACAATTAATGAGTTGCCTGACCATTCATAAATATAGTGCATAAAGAAACCAGCGATGAAGAGTATAGGAATGCCTAAAAGAATCCAGTGCTGATCGGAATTTTTTGAAGTTGTGAATGAAGATTTGGACACCTCTAACCACATCCTTTCTAAGTTTACTAAAGTATATGTAAAAATGGCTTGACACTATGATGTTAAATATAAGAATAGAAAGGCAGCTGATCCTGGGATTGGGAATAAGCTGCCTGTTAATCTTTTACCGACTGAGTTGTATGAATGTTGGTTGATATTTTTAAGATGTCCGTGTAAAATACCAATTACTAATTTATACAACGTACATGATTTTGTTCTTGGGGAAATGCTTTGTAATTTCAAATCTTAAAAATTCTTCTCCTGTCTCTCTTGTAATAGAATTGTAGCAATATTTTCCACGCCCTCTCCCTGTCATTATATTTTTATCGTATAAGTCAATAGCATTTGGGAAGGCTTCCGTGTTAATCATTCTATGAACATAACTGTATGTCATAAAAATTACTTCAAAAGACACCTCATTCTTAACCTTTTGAGACAGAGTATCAGCCAAGATATGAAATAATTCTTTATATAAATATTCCCAATTTTCCAATAAAATCACAGGAGCTACTAATATTCCAATTTTGTACCCAGCTTCTTTTAAGCTATTTAATGCTTTTACTCTGTTTACCAGAGAAGATGTACCGAATTCAACTTTCTTTATAATTTCCTGGGGATTGACACTCATTCTGATGATTGTCCTGCCTTTGTGTTCGAGATTTAATAAGGAATCCACCATATCAAATTTAGTTGGAAGTGTTATATATCCTCGTTCATTTTTTCCAAAATTCTCTATTGTCCATTCAAGGTTACCGGTAATCGTATTTTCAAGAACCAAGTCACTATTACTACCTATTTCAAACGTCAAATCCGTGCTACTCTGATTTGACGATTTAATCAGTTTGCCTAGCATCTGTTCCCTATTTACGAAAAGTCGCAGATAGGAACATTTATTGTAATTACACACTAAATAGCAGTAAAGACACATAGCACTACATCCTGAAGATGTATAGGGTACTAAAAAATCAGAGGTTTTTGAATTGGATACATATTTGTGAGTTTTTCTAATTCCAATCACAAGATTCTGCTTCATTCTGGCAAACTCACAGTTCGGATTACTTCTTAGCTCGGGAATATTGTTATGATTTTCAATTTTTACCCATTCAGCTGATTTGTATTTTTCATAAAGACTTTTGCCAAGCGTATAATTTAAGGATTCTTCTTCGTAGTAAACAATATTTGGAATCATTGACCCACCTCCTATTCTTAGTTAGTGTGTCATTTTTACTTGTATATTATTTGCTCACTATTGCAAAAGTACATATTTGTCAATGATATCGAAAAACTAGGTCAACGGTGGCAAGTAATAAGTGCTTGTAGTTGCTCTATAAAAAGTTGTTGTATTAAAGGTTCATTTCCAAGGCCTGATAGAACACAGTCTACTTTAAAATCAGCTGTAGTTAAAACAGAATATAAAGATTCTTGATGCTTGCCGGCCATGTCGTGAAAGACGTGATAACCTGCAAGCATTAATAATGGAACTAAACGTATGTATTTTATACCTCTTTCATGTAATGTGGTAATAAAGTCTTCTATATCGGAAAGAAAGTCAAGCGTTAACACAAAATAATTTATGTGATGATTATAATGGAAATATGCTTCAAGTTCATTGTAATAAGTACTGGATGAGTGGGAACTACCATGCCCGAAGAATACAATAACCTCATCATTATGGTGAATTGGATATAGGGTTGCAAGTGACGAGGTAATGGATTCATAGCATTCCTTCGTAGCCAGTAATGGTGTACAAATGTGGATCTCATGAAATAAATGTTGATAATCAGCTAGAGTTTGTTGCATTTTAAGAAAGCTATGACCAGGTAGAAGAAATGTTGGTAGGATATAAAGCGTAGTTATTTTATTATTATGTAGCTGCTCTAATACCTTAAAGAGAAAAGGAAAAACCGTAGAATCCTTATCCTGAGCATGGCTGATGATTGCCGGATATACAGCGTAATCATGAAAGGCTAATTCTAATTGTTTTTGCAGTGTCATGTCAAAGTTATTATCAGTACTGAAAGAACTTGAACCATAACTTACAATTAAAATTGCTTTCTTTGGTTGATCTAAGTGATTCATAGTAGTAGGGCTCCTTTATTCTTAAATAAAATGAAATTTGATTCATAAACTACAAAACAAATATTTTTATCCGCTTTGACTGTAATAAACATATTATTATAACCTTAGAGAAGATGTCCCCCGCTTTCTTAGGGAAGCGAAAGCGAGGGAACATCTTTGTCTCAGTGTGTTCAAGTACCCACTGAGATAGTAGCAGAGTTACTGTAAGGTTACAAGAAAGTAATGAAGTGATCCGAGTATCCGCTTTAACTCTAATATGTGAATAAATTAACCAATAAATCCTGCAAATAAATGAATGAATATCATAGAGGAGGTAGCAACAGCTAACCAAGTGCATCCACCGAGAATAATTGGCTTAAGACCCTTTGTTAATAATTCTTTGAATTTAATCTTAAATCCTACACCTGCTAATGCTATCGTAATAAATAATTTATAACCGGTTTTTAAGTATTTGTCTAGTCCTTTAACTAAATCGAATAAACCAACTGTGTTTAAAACTGCCATGATTAAAAAGCCAAGGATAAACCAAGGGAATACTTTAAGTACAGTTTTTGAAATACTTGTTTGCTCTGCATTTGCCGTGTTATTCTTAGATTGCTGACGAATTGTGATTACAGTAAAGATAACTGCTAATGCAATGAGCATCGTAGTACGAGTAAGTTTAACTGTAATTGCAAGGTTTAAGTCTAAACCGTTTATTGCATTATATGTAGCTTCAGATGCTGCAACACTTGAGGTATCATTGATTGCGGTTCCTGCAAGGAAGCCAAATTGATTCGGAGTTAAATTAAGTGCACCTGCTAAGTATGGGTATAATAGAGCTGCAAAAATATCAAAAAGAAAGATAGCTGTCATTGCGTAAGCAATCTCAGTTTCCTTTGCTTTAATAATGGAAGCGAGAGTAGCGATAGCTGTGCCACCACAGATACAAGTTCCACCGCCAACTAAAGTACAAGTATTCCATGATTGCTTTAATCGCTTACCAACTACATATGCTACTGTAAAGGATAAACAGATATTTATAATAATTAATGGGAGTGCTTTCGCGCCAAATCCTAAGATTTGAGTAAAATTAAGTGTTCCACCTGCAAGGATGATACCTAAGTTAAGGCACTTTTTACCTGCAAAGGTTGTACCTTTTTTAAAGTCTTTGTCTATGTTTGGTAAGATGTTGACTAGAAGAATACCGATAAATAGGCCAATCATTGGTGCGCCTATAATATTTTGAAGTTTACCAAGGTAAGTTGCTATGATCGCGATAACTACACAAGTCCCAATTGCTAAGTATGATTTTTTGTTCATGATTTGTGATGTCCCTTCTGTAATGTGAATTATTTAACAATAAAGCCCGAAATAATAACCGAATAGAGTGAACCCTATCGGTTATTATAAGTGTGCCCAGTGGGCACACTCCCTATATTAACAAGTTGCTCCACCCACTAAGTGAAGTTTAGCATCTAATATTTCTTGTTTACGGTCTAGTAAATCATTTGTGTATAACTGAGCTTGAACATTTTCAAAACCGATACGAGCGATAGTATCAGATAAACGTTCTCCGGTTTTTCCTTGTTCTCTATAAAGAAGAATTGTTTTTTCAATCATATCTAAAGCTTCCTCTTTGCTAGTGAATACACGATCAAGAGAAATTCCGTGTGCTACTTTTTTACCCCATCTACCACCAATGTAAATCTTATATCCATTTACACCATCTTCGATACAATCAAAGTGGCATTTAGCGACACAACGGCCACAGTTGTTACATACATCTTTATCAAGAGAAAGAACATCATCTTCTAAAGTTGCAGCAGACATAGGACAGGATTCTACAACAGAACATTTTTTACAGCTATTACAGCTATCTTCATCGTAGTTAGGAATTAATTGACCGATAATGCCTAAGTCGTTTAAGTCTGGTTTTACGCAGTTATTAGGGCAGCCGCCTACAGCAATTTTAAATTTGTGAGGCAATTTTACACTAGCATAACCATTGTAGAAACGTTCGTGAATTTCTTCTGAAAGTGCAAATGTATCAATAAGACCATATTGGCAAGTGGTTCCTTTACAAGATACAACCGGACGTACTTTAGAACCGGTACCACCAGTAACAAGTCCTTCTTTAGCAATATATTCACGGAACTTCTCAATGTTATCGTAATGAACACCTTGGCATTCAATTGTTAATCTTGTTGTTAAAGTAACGATACCATTTCCATAAAGTTCAGTTGCTTCAGACAAGCATTTGTTTTGGGCTGTAGTAATTTTACCATTGACAGTAATAATTCTTGCTGAAAAGTTATCAGTTCCTTTGTTTCTAAGAAATCCAAGAGCCTTTACTCTTTTTTCATCTTCTGCAGTTACTTTTAATTGTGTCATGTTTTCCCTCCGTAAAATTAGTTGACTTTTATCTAAATTGAATTAAATATAGATCCACCTTCAAGAACTAGTGTATTGGTATATCCGAAATGTTTCAGACGATTTTGTAATAAATAGGCTCTTTTACCTTTGGAGCAGACAAGTAATAGCTTATCATCCAACGAATAGTCTGCGACTTTACCGGTAACCTTTGTTAAATCCAAATGAGGAGCTCCTGTTATGGATGGGTTAAGAGAGGCATCAATTAATTTGTAGCCTTCCGCTTTACCTGTCCTATAATCTGTTGGAGTGATACTGCCAAATGCACCACTTATTTTATTTAAAAGAATATTTATCGTATGAGATAATGGGTGAATAGCTGTAGAGAATGGAGGAGCGTATGCTAAATCCATGTCCTCAATATCTTCTAAAGTTGCCTTCATTGTAAGAGCTGTAACTGCGATATCAATCATTTTATCAACACTGCCTTTACCTAATACTTGAAGACCTAATAATTTCTTTGTTTCTCTATCAGCAATCATTTTTACTATAAAATAAGATGCCTGTGGATAGTAGTGTGCTTTATCATCCACAACAGTGATAACACTAACAGCATCATAACCAGCTTCGATTGCCGCTTTTTCAGTTAAACCGGTTCTTCCTACATTTAGTTCAGGTAATTTGCAAATACCGGTACCAAGTACACCACGATAGGATATGTTACCACCAGCTATATTTTTAGCGACAATACGTCCTTCAATATTAGCGGATGAACCCATAGGGGACCAAGCACTTTCTTTCGTTAATACATTGGTTACGCAAGCACAGTCTCCAACTGCGTAGATATCAAGATCGTTTGTCATAAGATATTCATTTACCTTGATTGTCTGATTTTTCATTAATTCTAAACCAGTGTCTTTGACAAAGGATGTGTTAGCACGAATACCCATTGCAAGAATTACTGCATCACATTTGATCGCACGTTTTTCGGTTTGAACTTTCTCAACCTTCTCCTCACCAAGAATAGCTTCTAATCTGGTATTCGTCATTGCCATAATACCATGATTAGCCAAATGATTTTCAACATACTCTGCAATTTCAGGGTCAAATCCAGGTAGAATATGTTCTGCCATATCTAGTACAGTTACACGTACACCTTGGAGGCTTAAGTTTTCAGCAACTTCAAGGCCAATAAAACCACCACCTACAACTACTGCGCGTTTGATCTTTCCTACTTCCACCGCTTCGCGAAGACCAATGGCATCTTCAGGAGTTCTCATGTAATATACGCCATCTAAGTTAACACCCTCGATCGGTGGTTTGATTGGGCTGGCACCGGAAGCTATCACTAACTTGTCATACGAATATGTAGAAATTTCGTTCGTCGTTAAGTTTTTTGCTTCAACAGATTTTTGATCTCTGTTTATATTAATAACTTCAGTCTCAGTCAATACGGTAGCACCAGTTAATGCTGAAAAGCTAGCGGGTGTGTTGACTATTAATTGCTCGCGTTGTTCGATAACGTTACCCACATAGTAAGGTAATCCACAACCAGCGTAAGAAATATCTTTGCTTTTGGTTAGAATCGTTACGTCATAATCGCGGTTCTCACGTTTTAATTTTGCTGCAACTTTAGTACCTGCGGCAACGCCGCCAATAATTAAAATCTTCACAGTTTCTCTCCTTTGTTTATTTTTTAACATATTCATAATATATCACTTGTTTTACCATAAGGAAAGTGATAAAATCTTATTAAAGTCATAGGTAAAACCTATGGTAGAATGAAAATTCAAGTTTCTAATGGAACTAAATATAACGAATGTAAAGAGGTAATTCCATGACGATACGCCATTTAAGAATATTTAACGAAGTAGCACAAAGTGGGAAGATGAGTATTGCTGCGGCTAAATTTTATGTTTCCCAGCCAACCGTAAGTCAAGCAATTAAGGAGTTAGAGGATCATTATGGGGTATTATTATTTGAACGGTTATCAAAAAAACTATTTATAACAGAAAAGGGAAGGCAGTTGCTTTCTTATTCGAAGCAAGTAGTAGAACAATTTGATTTTTTAGAAAGTAAAATGTTTGAAACAACAGGGTACGAAAAGCTTAAAATTGGTTCAACGATTACAGTAGGAAGTTGTCTCATTAATGATATATTAAATTCATTTCAAGAGTTAAATAACGAGGTTGAAGTCTATTCCTATGTAAACAACACCCATAATATTGAAGAGAAGATATTGAATTCTGAGTTAGATGTTGGTCTTGTAGAGGGTAGAGTAAAAAGCCCGGATTTAGTGTCAATACCAGCTGTAGACGATTACTTGGTTTTAGTATGTAGTGCGAATCATTCATTTGCTAAGAAAAAGAGCTTTACATCAAAGGATTTAGCAGGAGAAAAATTTGTAATGCGAGAAGAAGGTAGCGGAACTAGGGAGTTATTTGAAAACTATTTAGAAGAGCAGGGTGTATCCATAAATGTTAGCATGGTTGCAAATTGTCCAACAGCGATGGTACGATCTGTGATTGATAATCAATGTTTGGCTGTACTGTCGATTCGTCTTGTAAATGAGTATGTAAAAGATGGTAGTATCGTGGTAATTAAGAATAGAGATACGACATGGAATCGTTCTTTTAGTCTTGTATATCATAAAAACAAGTTTATTTCAAAGCATATGGAAGAATTCATTAATCTAGTTAAAAAGTATAAATATTCGGATATCTTCAATCTTATTATAGAGCAGTAAGAATGGTTTCGGGTATCAATTGCAATAACACTTATTAAAATTTAGAAGGGGATGTGTGACACCCAAACCTGTTAATAAAATAACATAGGTAAATCTTATGAATGACTTAGGAGATTCTTATTTGTAACAATTTAAGTGCTGTGTTATGTTAACAATAACTAAAATTATAAAGAATTGCGAAGCTCTTTCCATAAAGGAAATAGATACTTAGGAATTTCTTAGATTTTTAATTATAAGAAAAGATACTTAGGAGTTTCGTATTACTTATGTGGAATGAAAAGGTGAGGATTAAAATGAACATCAGCATGGTTGGGATTGACTATAATACTGCAAGTATCGAAGACAGAGAGCATTTTACTCTAACATCTGATAAACAACTAGAAATTGCAAAAATAATAAAAGATACGTATCAAGCGAGCGGTTGTATCGTATTATCTACCTGCAATCGAACAGAAATCTGGTTTAGTGAATTAGGTACATCGGAAACCGAATGCTTTAGTAAACTAGTGTTTGGAGAAGATGCGAAAGAGACTATGCTTGAGTTTTGTGTATGCAGGCAGGGGGATGAGGCAGCAAAATACTTAATGGAATTAGGTTGTGGTATTCACTCTCAGATATTTGGTGAGGACCAGATTTTGACTCAATTAAAACAAGCACTGCAGCAAGCAAGAGATTATCAATATGTAGACTCCGTCTTAGAGTGTTTATTTCGAACAGCTATTACAGCCGCAAAAAAAGTAAAAACAAATATTCAAATAGCAAAGAGCAATACTTCTCTGCCCCACACAATTGTAGAACAACTAGAAAAAGAGCAGGGTAATTTATCAGGAAAGTCTTGTTTGGTAATTGGTAATGGAGAAATGGGTCGTTTAATGGCTGAAAATTTATTAGAGAAGAAGTGTAAAGTATGGATGACCCTTCGCCAATATAAAAAAAGTAAAGCAATCATTCCGGAAGGTTGTGGAGTGATATTATATGATGAGAGATATGAACATATTGAGGCTATGGACTATATTTTTAGTGCTACAAAAAGCCATCATTTTACCATAAATAAAAGTATGTTTGAAAATAAAAGACTAAAAGGAAAGACCTATTATCTTATTGATTTGGCTATTCCAAGAGATATCGAGCCTAGTGTAGAAGAGCTTAATGATGTAAATGTATACAATATGGATTACTTTAGTCAGGAAGCAAATGATAGAGAAAAAGAGTTAGTAGAAACAAGGGAACTGTTATCTGAGTATGTAAGTGAATTTAAACAATGGTATCAATTCCGTAACCTTGTATCAACGGTTGATGACATTAGTAATATTGTGAGTGATATTACGGATGCTAAGTTGACAAAAGTCTATAAATCAATTGATTTATCTAGGGAACAACAAGAATTATTGCAATCTAATGTTCAAATGGCTTCTAAAAAAGCAGTATCTAAGATTATATTCGGACTTCGTGACATCTTACAGATTGACCAATGTGAAGAAGTACTTCAAGCTTTGGAACAATCAGCTATGAATTGTGCGGATTATGTTAAGTAAACAAGTTTCTTAATTACCTAAGGATGCTAATTAGTTAGGAGGAGAGATTTGAGATTTCCAGTATTTATAGATTTACAGAATAGAAAGATTATTGTGATTGGCGGTGGCAACATCGCCTTAAGAAGAATACAAACTCTGCTTCCGTTTGGTGGCGAGATAATGGTTATTGCGCCGCATTTGCATGAAGAGTTACTGGAGTTATTCCATAATCATCAGATTGGTTGGTTACATAAGGAATATGAAACGGGTGATTGTGAGCAAGGATATATGGTTTTAGCATGTACCAATGATAGAAGAGTTAACTATTCCGTTTATTTAGAAACAAAAGGGTTGGATTGTTACCGAAATATTTGTGATTGTAAAGAAGAGTGTAATTTCTATTTTCCTGGTATCGCAGTCAAGGGAGAGGTTGTAGTTGGAATCACAGCCAGCGGAACGAATCATCATTTGGCAAAAAATGTGACAAGAAAAATACAACAGGAATTAGAAACATTATAATTTAAAGACAATAAAAATTTAGAGACAATAAGAATTCAGAGTGAAAGAACAAAGTTTTTTTGCTCTGAGAATTTTAATTCATTTTGCAAATATTGTACACGCGGCCCAAAGTTTGCAGGAAGGCATGGTAATTAAATATGAAAAAGAATAAAATTGTAGTGGGTAGTCGAGATAGTAAATTAGCTGTAATGCAGACGGAATTAGTAATGCAAGAGATTAAGCGCAATAACCCGGAAATAGAGTTAGAGTTAATTACGTTAAAGACTACCGGTGATTTAATATTAGACCAAAGTCTAGATAAGATTGGCGGAAAAGGCCTCTTTGTTAAGGAATTAGACCAAGCATTACTCGATGGTAGAATTGATATCGCAGTTCATAGTTTAAAGGATATGCCAATGGAAGAAAACGTTGAACTTCCGATTGTGGCGTTACCAAAACGAGGGGATGCAAGAGATGTATTAGTTCTACCACAAGGATGTGAATTCTTAGAAAATAAAGATATGGTCTTATACTATCAAAATATCGGATCTTCTAGTGCGAGGAGAAAGTTACAAATACAAAAATTATTTCCAACTGCTGGCACTAGTTTTGTTCGCGGTAATGTTATTACAAGGCTGGCTAAATTAGATAGGGGAGAGTATACTTCTTTGATTTTAGCAGCAGCAGGGTTACAAAGAGTTGGCTTGCCTCATCGTATCAGTCACTATTTCCCAGTGGATAAGATGATTCCGGCAGCAGGTCAAGGTATTCTTTCTATTCAAGCGAGAAGAGACTTAAATGTTGATTTCTTACAATATATTAAGGATGAAAATACCACATATGCTGCCTTAGCAGAGAGAAGCTTTGTCCGTACTTTAGATGGAGGCTGTTCTTCCCCAATCGCAGCGCATGCAACAATAGAAGGGGAAGAATTAAAGTTAATAGGCTTATATTATAATGAAAAAACTACAGAACATAGAGTTGCTACAGTTGTAGACCGCAAGGAAAGAGCAGAAATAGTCGGTGAACAATTGGCATTACGCTTAAGAGGTGAGATTGGATGATGGCAGGAAAAGTATGGCTAGTTGGTGCAGGACCATCGGACCCTGGATTACTTACGGTAAAAGGAAAAGCTATTATAGAGCAAGCAGAAGTAGTGGTATATGATCAATTGGTAGGAGAAGGAATCCTTCAGATGATACCAAAGTCTGCTAAGAGGATAAATGTTGGAAAATATTCAGGAAATCATACTGTAGTACAAGAGATGATTAATGAAATTCTACTAGAAGAGGCTTTAGAAGGAAAAAAAGTAGTAAGGTTAAAAGGCGGTGATCCTTTCTTATTTGGTAGAGGGGGAGAGGAACTTGAGTTACTTTGTGAACATGGTGTTCCTTATGAGATTGTTCCAGGTATTACATCTGCAATCTCTGTGCCTGCCTATGCGGGGATACCAGTGACCCATCGTGATTATACCTCCTCCTTGCATATTATTACCGGACATAGAAAGAAAGGATGCCAGGAATCCATAGATTATAAGAGTTTAGTAGCTCTTGGAGAGACAACACTCGTCTTCTTAATGGGAGTTGCTGCATTATCTGATATTTGCAGAGGCTTAATAGATGCAGGAATAGATGAAGCTACACCGGCTGCAATATTAGAACGTGGCACTACAGCAAAACAAAGAAAGATTATTGCAACCGTTGCTACGTTACCTGAGGAAGCCACAAAACAAAACATAGGAACACCTGGTATTATTGTAGTAGGTAAAGTGTGTTCACTTTCTGAAATCTTTGCTTGGGCAGAGAAGAGACCACTTGGTAGGGCAAGAGTAGTTGTAACAAGACCAAAAGATAAAGTATCTTCACTAGCAACAAAACTTTATGATCTTGGAGCAGAAGTAGTCATGCTATCTGGAACTTATACAAAACCAATTGAGAATAATACCCAGTTGATAGAGGCACTTATAACAATCAAGGATTATAAATGGATTCTATTTGCAAGTGAAGTGGCGGTCGATATTTTCTTTGATAGTTTATGGAAGCAACAGATTGACATTCGAAGCTTATGGAATTGTCGTTTTGCAGCCGTAGGACCTACGACCCGCAAAGCAATAGAGAAACGAGGTATTCGTGTAGACTATATGCCAGAGAAGTATTACGGAATGGAACTGGCAAAAGGAATTGAGGTAATGGCCCAGCCACAAGATAAAGTTCTTGTTTTAATACCAAAAGAAGCAGATAGCGAACTTGCTAATTATTTATCGACTACAAAAGTTCATATGAAGGCTGTTCCGGTGTATGAAATTGCCTCTGAGAATAATGAACAAGTTAACATAGAGGAAACAGATATTATAACATTTACAAGTGCTTCTACAGTTCGCAGCTTTGTTAAAACAATGAAGAACATGGATTTTCATAAGGTTCAAGCAGTATGTATTGGTGAGCTAACGGCGAAAGAAGCAACTTTCCATGGTATGAAAGTTACAGTTGCAAAAGAAGCTACCATTGATAGTTTAATTGAGAGTGTTATAGAAAGTGTGAAGTGAATTTCTAAGGCGCCAAAAGACAACGCCTAAAAAAATCTAAAACTTCAGTCTGGATATTTGTGCCTGCGTTGTCCTCGGCATAGCCAGACTACTGAGTAGGCATGATTTCAAGTGCGAAAATCAAAATATACGCAAAGGGAACTGTAACATAGTTCCCTTTGTATTGGAAACATGGAGGATTAATGAGTTATGGAATTATTAAAACGCCCGAGAAGATTAAGAACAAATCCACTGATTCGTACAATGACAAGAGAAACTAGGATGGATGCCTCTTCCTTGATTTATCCTATCTTTGTGAAAGAAGGAAAGAATATTAAGGAAGAAATTCCATCAATGGAAAATCAATATCGCTATAGTGTAGATATGCTTCCGGAAGCTCTTTATGAAGCAGCAGATGCTGGAGTTAAGAGTGTAATGCTCTTCGGAATTCCTGATAGTAAGGATGAATGTGGAAGTGGTGCTTATGCTGAGGATGGAATTGTTCAAAGAGCATTAAGAACGGCAAAAAGAGAATGTCCAGATATGTATCGAATAACAGATGTATGTATGTGTGAATATACTTCTCATGGTCATTGCGGTATATTAAAGGGAGACATGGTAGATAATGATGCCACTTTACCATATTTAGCGAATATTGCTTTATCACATGTTGCCGCTGGTGCTGATATGGTAGCACCTTCTGATATGATGGATGGAAGAATTAATGCGATTCGTGCCTTACTTGATAAAAATGGTTATATCGATACTCCAATTATGTCGTATGCTGTGAAATACAGCTCTGCCTTTTATGGTCCATTTCGTGAGGCTGCGGGTTCAGCACCGGCTTTTGGAGATCGTAAAAGTTATCAGATGGATTATCACAACAGAAAAGAAGCTTTGAAAGAAGCTTTACTGGATGTAGAAGAAGGTGCAGATATTATCATGGTAAAACCTGCGCTATCCTATCTAGATATTATTCGCGAGGTTGCCAATGAAATTACTTTACCGGTAGCTGCTTATAGCGTAAGCGGTGAATATGCCATGATTAAGGCTGCTGCAAAATGTGGGTATGTAGATGAAGATAATATCGTATGTGAATCTGCTACAAGTATATACCGTGCCGGAGCAGATATTTTAATTACTTATTATGCGAAAGAACTGGCCAAGTTTATAAAAGATGGGAGAATTGGATAATGACAAAATCAGAACAACTATTTGAACGAGCAGTAAAACATCTTCCAGGTGGAGTAAATAGTCCGGTACGAGCATTTTTATCAGTAGGCGGAAGCCCACGTTTTATTGAGTCAGCTGACGGAGCTTATATCTATGATGTAGATGGAAATAAATATATTGATTATATAAATTCATGGGGACCGATGATTCTAGGTCATAATCATGAAGTTATCCGTGCAGCAGTAATAGAAGCTGCACAAAAAGGGTTAAGTTATGGCACTGCTACAGAGGTTGAAGTTGAAATGGCAGAACTATTATGTGAAATTGTTCCATGTTTTGAAATGGTACGAATGGTAAACTCTGGAACAGAAGCAGTGATGAGTGCCATTCGAGCTGCAAGGGGATATACAAAAAGAAGTAAAATTATTAAATTTGAAGGTTGTTATCATGGTCATAGTGATGGATTATTAGTAAAAGCTGGGTCCGGAGTTATGGTTGCCGGAATTCCTGACAGTATGGGAGTTCCAAGTAATTGTGTAAAAGACACATTACAAGCAAAGTATAATAATCTAGAAAGTGTAATTGAATTATTTGAGCAGAATAAGGATGAAATTGCTGCAATTATTGTAGAACCAGTGGCTGCTAATATGGGAGTTGTATTACCAGAAGAGGGCTTTTTACAAGGTCTTAGAGAGCTCTGTACGAAGCACGGAGCAGTTCTAATTTTTGACGAAGTAATAACAGGCTTTCGTCTTTCTTTAAGCGGAGCCCAAGGTTATTATAATATCATGCCAGACTTAGCTACCTTTGGGAAAATTATAGGTGGTGGTATGCCGGTGGGTTGCTATGGCGGACGACGCGAAATTATGGAAATGGTTGCACCAGTTGGTCCGGTATATCAAGCAGGAACCTTAAGTGGAAACCCAGTAGCTATGGCAGCAGGTATGGCTCAGCTTAAGTACCTAAAGAATCATCCGGAGGTTTATACGAAGATTAATGAACTAGGGGAGTATTTTAGGAATAAGGTAAATGAGTTGTTTGATAAATATAATAAAAAATATCAAGTTTCTGGGGTAGGTTCATTGGCATGTATTTTCTTCGCTGATTCAAATGTTACAGATTATGAAACAGCAAAGATGGCGGATACCAAGGAATTTGCTAGATATTTTAGATTTATGTTAGATCATGGAATATATATAGCACCTGCTCAATTTGAGGCAATGTTCTTTTCTTATGCTCAAACTCATCAGGATATTGAGGATACTCTTTTCGTTATTGAGCAGTATTTAAAAGATTCAATCAATCAAAGAGATGATCAATAAAATATTTAAGACAAATTTAAGTATGATATAAAGTCCATTGTAACAAGCTATGTTTCATGTGAGATATGGAGTTCATAGTTTTTTTGATAAGAGAAGTTACTAAGAGAAGTTACTAAGAGAGAACAATTATCATTGGAGAAAATATAATAGAGATCCACTAGAATTTAGGACATGAGAGCGAAAGCTT
>NZ_DAMADT010000004.1:174509-229582 GCF_031997925.1 Lachnoclostridium sp.
ATACAAGAGTATTGACAACCGGAATAGCTTTAAAGTATAATAAACATAAATAAAATACAACAAAGTGCAACAAAGTACAATAAAATATATAAAATACAATAATGTATATCAAAGTATAATACATGTAATAAGTAATATTGTGATATATAAAATACTATTCTAATTGATTCAAAAAGGGGTAATTTTATATGGAAGACAAATTTTATACAATTAATCAAGTAGCAGAAATTCTAGATATGCACCATAAAACAATAAGAAATTTCATATCAGACGGTAAATTAAGAGCAAGTAAAGTCGGAAAACAGTGGAGAGTATCCGATGATGATTTAAACTCTTTTATGAAAAATAGTAAAGATCAGAGAGAGGGAGAGCAATTTGTTGAATTTTCCACCAATGAAACGCTCTTAAATATGGTAAAGAGAAAAATCAATGTATCAACCGTTTTAGATATAGAGCAAATAGATAAAGAACAGTATATGATGATATCGAATACTCTTATTGCCGTTATGAATGGCAAAGACCCCGAGATGCAGAATTCAACGTTAAATATGAAATATCACGAAAAAGATAATAAACTGAAGATATTGCTTTGGGGCGAATTAAAATTCATGGAAGAGATGCTTAGCGTAATATCGCTACTTGTAGACAGCAAGATAAACAAATAATACATTACGATAAGTGAAAGGGGATTAAAATTATGGATATTAAAACAATAATAAAAAATAACATTCCAATTGCATTGATTAACAGTGAGGATCAATTGATAACCGATGTTCAGTCTGCTCTTGATCTGATAATGACTGTAAATTATGAAACAGGTAGTAACCGGATAGTTCTAAATAAGGCAACCATAACAGAAGACTTTTTTAAATTAAGTACTTGTCTTGCAGGAGAAATACTCCAAAAGTTTATCAATTATGATGTGAAAGTTGCTATTGTCGGAGACTTCTCTATCTATACGAGTAAGCCTTTAAAAGATCTCATGTATGAAAGTAATCATGGGAAGAATGTATTTTTTGTTTCCACAGAGGATGAGGCAATTGAGAGATTAACATCTGATTAATGTAATAAGAAAAGTAAGTGAAAGGGATTGGCTATAGTTATAGTCAATCTCTTTTCTTTTTAAAAACATTTAATAAATTGCTCGGTACAAATCAGTTATTTATAAATATTATTGAAATTGTAAACATATAACTCTTGAATAAAGGCATAATTCATAACAAGGAAAAGCTCACAAGCTTTTCTTTATTTTTAAGAGATAGGGTGAAAGAATTAAACATATAAACGCGTACAAAGGAGATAAGTTATGAGTAAGAAGAAAATTGCTATTATAACTGGTGCTAACAGTGGATTGGGTAAGGAGTTTCTAAAGTTATTGTATAGAGAAAAGGAAATAACAGAAGTTTGGGCAATTGCAAGAAACAAAGAGCGATTAGATCAATTAGTTAACGAATATGGAAGTAAGATAAAAGTTTTTTCAAAAGATTTATCAAAATTAGAGGAAGTAAAGTCACTTGATTATTTATTAAAGAAAGAAGACGTATGTATAAAATACCTTATAAATAATGCGGGGTTTGCTAAGTTCTGTTCTTATCATGACTTGAGTATAGAGGTATCTATTAATATGATTGACTTAAATATTAGTGCTGTTGTAGCAATGGGACTAATATGTATTCCATACATGAAAAAAGGAAGTCACATCATAAATATTTCTTCCCAGGCATCATTCCAGCCATTGCCATATCAGAATATATATAGCTCAACCAAAGCATTTGTAAGAAATTATACCAGAGCATTACATGTTGAACTTAAAGATAAAGGAATAAATGCAATTGCCGTGTGTCCAGGTTGGATGATTACGGGGTTGATTGACAGAGGAGTAATTGGAGCAGAAAAAGGTACAAATAATTTTTCTGGTATGGTATCACCAAATCTTGTTGCTAAAAAAGCATTAAAAGATTCAAAAAAAAATAAAGATATCTCTGTTTATGGTATTTATACAAAAAGTAGCCATTTATTAGCAAAGTTATTACCACAAAAGCTGATGATGCAGGTTTGGTTAAGGCAACAGCATATTAATAATTAAGTACAAAAAAAGACTTCCGGATCGGTGATCGTACTATTACGCTCAAAGGAAACGGAGGTCTATTAATTTAGACATATGGCAATAACCATAGTTTTGTTATCAGGTTAAATGACTTTTTAACTTTTCTTTTCGTACCTTTTGAAGGTATCGGTATACACTCGATTCACTGCATTTTAGTTTTGGTGCAATATACGAGATCGCAGTTTTTATTTCGAATATTTCTTTCTCATCCAGGTTTTGTATGATATTTAGTCGATCTTCCTGTGTAAAATTATCCGGTATCTCATTTCCGTAAAGGTTCCTAATAATAGAAGTAAACGAATCTTCAATACTATTCACAAAAGTTTCCTGATTGGAATCGTGTTCATTTCCGATTAATACCGCCTTACCGGACATTGCTAGACCACCAAGGCTAAGTAGTAATTCACTTATCTGACTGTAATGGGAAGTGTCTAAATTAATACAGAGCATCCCGATAAGTTTTCCATTATCCTTAATAAAAAATGTGGAGGAACGAAGCAGTTTACCGTCTTGTGTACGTCCTTCATAACCAGTGATATAATCATATTCTTCCCAATCATTGTTTTCGATTATTCTCTTAGCAAGATCAGTCAGTGGTGCGCCCACTTTTCTACCACTGATATGTCCGTTTACAATCGTTTCAATACAGCCTTTGCTGCAATTTTGCAGAACAACCTCGCAGTGTTCTCCTAGTGACTCCCCGATAAAATTAACGAGTTGTTCGAAATCTGAGATTTTCATTTTTTCAACTCCCTCACATATAAAAATTTAGTAATTATTACACTGAACTATTCACGGTGATATTTATATAAAAAAATAATTCTAATTTCATTTTCTATCTAAATTAATCGTAAAAAATGCGGTTATCATGTGACGCTACACAAAGTTTGCTTAGTCAACGTGGATAATACAAAATAATAATAGGATATAACTGAATAATAATATAATTATTAATTTTATCATCTTTTATTAACAAAATCAAGTCTGCGTGATAATAAATTATTATTACAATATTTCATTAAAATTTTGCAAAGAATGGTTGACTATTGTGAAATATGTGCTAATATATAGATATAGCAAATGTTGAATTATACATTATTACATAAAACAAGTTATATAAATAATAAAATATTATTACAATACAGATTGTTGTAAAAAATTATTACCACAGCGGATACTCTGAAGTTGAAGTTGAAGTTGAAGCTGTTGCATGTGTTTCGAATTAATTTAGAAGCGTTATGTACCATTTTATATAAATACACAAAGGAGAATTTCAATGAATGAATGTTTTAAAGAGGTTCAACATGACACCAAGTCAAGACCTCCATAGCGACATAAAATATAGCTCACAAAAATTATTAATATTTCAAAGTTAATAGGCTTTCAAGGTTAATGAGCTTTCAAAGTTAATAAGTTTTCAAGGTTAATGAGCTTTTTAAAGTAACAGGTTTTTACTATGACGTACATAAGGCTTTTGTTAATTAAAAAATGAGGAGGAACTTTTTGTGAATAATACTCAAATTACATCATTAATAATTATCCTACTTTATATGGCAGCTACAGTTGCCATAGGCCTCTTAGTTTCAAGGAAAAAAGCAAGTAAAAGCAACGACGACTTTTTAATGGCCAGCAAATCCTTAGGCCCAGTCGTACTTGCTGGTACGCTGTTCGCAGCAAACACAGGTGGTGCTAGTACGACCGGTATAGCAACCAACGTATATCAATATGGTCTATCATCAAGCTGGTATGTAATTGCTGCCGGTATTGGATTTATACTAGTTTCTTTTATTGCTCCATATTTTCGTCGAGCATCAGCAAATACTGTACCGCAAATCATTAGCTTACGTTATGGCAAAGCATCGCACATTTTCACCGCTGTTACATCCATTGCAGCTTTGTTCATGGCTACCGGTGCTCAAATAATTGCTACCGCATCAATCATTTCTGTAGTAACTGGCCTTTCATTTAAGATTGCTGCCATTATTACTACCATCGTAGTTATTGCTTATACCATGATCGGCGGTTTCCAATCCGTAGCTGCAGCTAACATTATGCATGTTCTTTTTATCACTGTAGGTATGACAGTTGCTATGTTTATCATGGTAAACAATTCCGCTGTTGGAGGATTTTCTGAACTATTTGCAAAAGCTAAAACTGTTACCGACAGCAGTGGAGCTAATTTAGATTTGCTTAGCATGATTAAAATTGGATTTCCAACCATTATCGGATATATCGCTATGTATTATATGACTTTCCCAACAGGCCAGGAAATTGTTCAAACTTTCTGTTCTGCGAAAGATGGTAAGAGTGCTAAAGTTGGTTCTTTGATTGCTGGTATTGTTTCAACAGCATATGCTATCGTACCTGCAATCATTGGTTTAATCGCTTATACTTGTATCAGTGGATATGCTGATGGTGGAGCTCAGAAGAATGCTTTGGCAGAAGCAACGATTCAATTTGCTCCTTCCATCGTAGCTGGTCTTGTACTTGCTGCTATCGTTGCAGCAACCATGAGTAGTGCTTCAGGTAATATGATCGGTACTGCTACAATGTTCACAAACGATGTATTCCGTCCTTATATTAACAAGGGTGAAAAGGACGATGCAAAAGAAGTTTGGGTTTCCCGTGTAACCATGGTTATCGTTGGAGCTGTAGGTCTTTTTATAGCACTATCCGCTTCGAATATCATCAGTGTTATGATGACAGCCTTTACTCTACGTAGTGCTGGTCCATTTGCTGCCTTTATCTGTGGTTTATTCTATAAAAATGTTACGAAACGTGCTGGATTTATTTCCATTTTAACTGGTACTGGAGTTGCTGCATTATGGATTTATGCTTTAAAGAACCCATGGGGATTAAGCGCTATAGTTCCAGGTGGTGTTGCTGCTTTTATTGTTATTTTTATGATTTCTATAATCGAACGGAAAATGGGTGTAGAACCTGCTCCACCAATTGAATTTACAAATGACTAATATTATAAGGATTTGGAAGGGGTAAATTTTATGAGTGCAAAAACATTAATTAAAAATGGTATGATTATCGATGGTACTGGTAATCAAAGATTTACAGCAGATATCCTTGTAGAGGATAAAAAAATTGTTAAAATTGGAACTGTAGCGGACGAAGGTGACGCGGAAGTAATTGATGCAACTGGACTTGTTGTAGCTCCTGGTTTCATTGATACTCACAGCCATAGTGATTTACGTATTCTGATTGAGCCTGAAGTGGCTCCAAAGGTACGACAGGGCATTACTACCGAAGTATTAGGCCAAGACGGTATTTCGATGGCACCACTTCCGGTTGAATATATCAGCCCATGGCGTAAAAATCTTGCTGGTCTTGATGGTGACAGTGACGAAATCAATTGGGAATTCAAAAATACAGAAGGCTACTTAAAAATGATCGAAGAGGTTAAACCAGGATTGAATGAATGCTACCTAGTACCTCACGGCAATATCCGTATGGAAGCTATTGGTCTAGAAAAGCGCCTTCCAAATGATGAGGAACTCCAAAAAATGCGTGATATCACCCGTAGAGAAATGGAAGCAGGTGCTGTCGGCCTTTCTACTGGTCTTATCTATATGCCATGTGCTTATTCCGAGTCCAAAGAAATTATTGAAATGTGTAAAGTAGTAGCAGAATACGATGGTATTTTTGTAATTCATCAGCGTAGCGAAGCAGATACCATTCTCGATTCAATGGAAGAAGTTATCAAGATTGGCCGTGAGTCTGGTGTAAAGATCCATTATTCTCACTTTAAGGTATGCGGTAAGAAAAACTGGGATAAGATTGACAAAGTTATAGAATTGCTTGAGAAAGCGAAAAAAGAAGGAATCCGCGTTAGCTTTGACCAGTATCCATATGTAGCTGGAAGTACAATGCTTGGTGTTATCCTGCCACCTTGGGTACATGATGGCGGTACTGATAAAGTTATCGAACATGAACTTCGTAAGAAAATGGTTTACGATATCGAACACGGTATCCCTGGTTGGGACAATTTCGTGGAATTTGCCGGCCTTGATCAAATCTTCGTTACCAGCGTGAAGACCAAAAAGAACGAAGATGCGATTGGCTTGAGCTTGATACAGTTGGGTGAGCTACGTGGCAAAGATCCATATGAAGCTACCTTTGATTTATTACTAGAAGAAGAAAATGCAGTTGGAATGGTAGATTTCTACGGCACAGAAGAGCATGTTCAACTCTTCATGAAACGTCCAGAAATGAATGCCTGCACCGATGGTTTGTTAGGCGGTAAGCCTCATCCACGTGTATTTGGCGCATTCCCACGTATCTTAGGAAAATATGTTCGAGAAGATAACACTTTCTCTTTGGAAGAAGCTATCTACAAAATGACTAAAAAACCAGCAACTACCTTTAATATTGTAAACCGTGGTGAACTTCGCGAAGGCTATTTTGCGGATATCACGATCTTCAATCCAGAGACAGTTATTGACAAGGGAACATTCACTGAACCAGCACAATATCCAGAAGGAATTGAATATGTGATGATTAACGGCTCACTCACCGTATCGGGGGGCAAACATACCGGCAATCGTTCTGGTGTAGTACTTCGTAAGAAGGGTACGGATGTTATTTAGGTATTGTTATCTCCTTATAAATCTCATAGAATAGGAAGAGTAAGTAAAGGAGAGAAAGGGCTGTTGGAAAACGCATGCTAATGATACAATGATTACATGCAAAATTTCAACAGCCTTATAGAGTTTGCGACAAAACACAAACTCCATAATGTGCAAATAATGCGCAAGAAGGAGAGAAAATTATGATAGAAATAAAAACAACCGATGCCCCTGGTGCAATCGGTCCATATTCACAAGGATTTATCAGTAATAACATGGTATATACTTCTGGCCAAATACCGGTTGATCCAGCAAATGGTGAAGTACCAGAAGGAATCACTGCACAAGCGGAACAAAGCTGTAAAAACGTAGGTGCTCTGTTAAAAGCAGCAGGCGTTGATTTTTCAAACGTAGTAAAAACCACTTGTTTCTTAGCCGATATGGCTGACTTTGCAGCGTTTAATGAAGTATATGCACGTTATTTCACTTCAAAACCTGCCCGCAGCTGTGTTGCTGTAAAAGCGCTACCAAAGGGTGTACTTTGTGAAATCGAAGCGATTGCAGAACTATAAATAACGATTTAAAATAAAATGGGTTGTTTCATTAGATATGCGTTCTAATGAGACAACCCATTTTTGTGATCAGCAAATAGTTTTTTTCATTTTGTAACAATAGATTGAACATAATTAAGCATTTCATTTTTTGACTGTATTGTTTGAGTGTGATCTATAATCTGCTGTTGTGTTTCCGCAGATAAAGAGAAAAAATGATCCATAGCATTATATTGTTCAAGTGCTAAACCTAGACCAACCGGTAATTCTGAGCCACTAGTATACTTTACCATCTTAATAACCATGCCTTTCCATAGACTACAAACTTGAGTCACAGACGTTTTCATACTTAAGCTGATTATGAACCGTCTACATTTCTAAAATTACATATCATTTTTTACATATTGACATACAAATAATTTTATAAGGTATGATATACAAGATATTATTTTGCTTTTTCTCAAAAATATTCTAATTGGGCGATAAAAAAGTGCAACTTTAAGTAAATATAAATTTGAGAAGGGATTTTGATTCCCTCCTTTGTTTGCAATAAATAGTAACCATTGTGGCAGAATGTGATAATAATTTTATTTGTAGAATATAGGTTAAAGTCAAATAATTTATTATCTTCTTGCTCATTTTCATTTGGAACAATCGTAGTTAAACTTTTTCCTACATTTAAAGAATCCACGTCATTTTCATTAGTCATTTTTAAACAACCTCCCCAAAATACAGCAAATAAAGCTGTTAGAATAATTATTGAAATTATCTTTTTCATTATCGCTCCCCCTCTATTTAATATCTATTAGACAATGGTATACTTTGTATGGTTAACTTTTTATAACTATTACAAATCAGCCACATGGAAATATTATACAATAGATACTTGCTTAAAATCAATATTCCTCACAAACAGAGAGGTGAATTTTAAATTCATATTTACCCGTACTTGATGTGGTATATTCTGTGAGGGATGAATGAATAAAGGTGGTAACACGAAGCACAGTTCTCGTCCTGAATATGCGTATTCCCAGGGTGAGGTTTTTTGTAGCTTTATTAGAAAATTATCTTTGAGTTTACAGCCATAATTTAGTATTATATAGAAGAAACATAGAAAGAAGAGCTATGTAACATGCAATGCAATTGTAATGTGACATTAAGAAACCGAAACTTTCCATTAAAGGCATTCAATTTAAATAGCGAGAGAGATATTAGAAAAGAAGGCAAGGCTAAAGAGATTATGAATTACATAACCTTTGCCAATTTTGTATACATTAACCGTTAAGATAAGATTTTATTAAAAAAATAATGAGGGATTTAAAAATGAATAAAATGATAGTTTTAGAAATAAAATTCAAGTTTGGTGAAATCGAGGATGCAATATATCCAACTGTTTTAATTGATGATAAGAATATGATCTTAATTGACTGCGGATATACCGGTTTTCTCCCTGCGATTGAGCAGGTGATGGAGGAAAACGACCTTAAATGTGAAGATTTGACCCACGTTTTAATTACGCATCAAGACCATGATCATATGGGATCATTATATGCATTAAAGCAGAAATATCCGCATATACAGGTGATTGCGGGGAAAAAGGAATCGCCATATATTTCTGGTAAATTAAAGTCTCTGCGATTAAAGCAAGCAGAGGAAATGCAGCCTTATTTACCTGAAGAACAAAGGGCTTTTGGATTGGAGTTTTGTAATATTTTAAAAAATGTTCAACCTGTTGAAGTTGATATTGAAGTCCAAGATGGAGATTATTTTGAGTGGTGTGGGGGATGTACCATCCTTGAGACACCAGGACATACACCAGGACATATTTCTGTTTATCTTAATCAGAAGCAGGTTATGATTGCAGGGGATGTGGCAGTGATTGAAAATGGAGAGTTAGTAATTGCAAATCCCCAATATACATTGGATCCTAAAGAAGCAGAAGCATCAATGCAAAAAATTAAGAAATATGATGCGAAAGAAATTATTTGCTATCATGGTGGTATCTTTAATCCATAATTTAATTGATTATATAGATGTTTTTTTCAAGGAACTAGGTCTTTGTGGAATCTTTATAATATATTCAAGGGTAAATGGAGCTGGTTTTATTTTATTTTACGAATAAAGAATGTTTATCCTGTATAGATAAGAAGATATAATGAGATGAAGGGATTGCTTATTATAGCAATCTCTTTTCTTTTATGGTTATATATGATAAACTTTTGTAGTTATATTTTCCGTAGATATATTTTCCCTTGGATAAATTGTTTATAAAAAGGATGAAATTGTGTTATAGGGATTAAAAAATTAAATGAAGAGAGGTAATAAAATAGAATGGAAAAAGAAACTGAATGTTGTTGTTGTGGAAATTCAATGCAATCTTCTTGTCAGGCACAAATAAATAATTTGTGTCCTGTATGTGGAAAGCAGGGTACTCTTGTAAAAAATTTTACAGTTAGGCATTTGGTACTTGATGAGTTAATTGATCAAGTCTGTGATAATGATTATTTTTTATGCATGGACGAGGAGTGCAGTATTACTTATTATAATACACAAACAGATGTCAAATTTAATAAGCAGCAAGTAAAAGTACCACTTTGGTTTAAAAAAGACGCTAATCCTAAATATGTCTGCTATTGTAGTAAAGTAAGTGAGGAACAGGTACTTGATGCTGTAATAAAAGAGGGTGCCGAAAATATGGAAGATGTCTTGAAACTTACTGGAGCAATGAAAAATTCAAATTGCCAGAAGAACAATCCATTGGGTAAGTGTTGTCATCAAATCATACAGGACGCTATAGAGAAGGGACTTTCTATGAAAAATGATTAGTCTTATGCCAATTAGTTTATGCCTTACAGGATACGAGAGAGAAGAATGTAGGATGAGATATTAAATGTTAAATTGAAAGTATAGGCTTGTAAATTAGATAGGGCAATAACTTTTACAATCGATATACGCCCTACAAGTGGCATAAGTGGCAATCAGGATGTTGTTATAGTTGAGCCTTCCTATAATTTGGCAGGAACAGAAATAAATGCACTTAGAGATGCTATATCGTACGGATTTATGAAACATCATTGATGGACTACTGATGAATATGGCAGGGTTAAAGAAAAGGGTATTCACATATACAAGGCATTCTTAGGCTCTGTCACAACATACTGTTGATATTCTGAACATTTATGTTTTAAGTTAATATGGTAAAATCATGTAATTTGATGTATGATTTGTATTGCAAGTTAACTCACAATTGTTTACAAAGGTGAACTACAGATTATTTATATTATCGGAGGTTATAAGATGAAAAAAATTAATCCGTTTGATGAGTGTCCAGTTTATGAAACCCAAAATTTTATCTTTAGGCTCGTAAATGAGAAAGACGCGGAAGATTTGTTTACAGTATACACTGACCCTATAACATTAAAACATGAGAATCGTGATGGTTTTTCGGGCGAATGGAATTTAAAATCTTCTGATGAATTAAAAAATGCTTGGCAAACTGAATACAAGAACAGACAATTTGTTAGGTGGAGCATAATAAGTAAAGATACAAGTAGTGTTATCGGAACAATTGAAATTGCGCCTTTGCCATGGGGAAAATGGTTCTTTGGTACAGAAACGCCTGTCGGAATATTAAGATTGGATTTACTATCTTCGTTTGAAAAACAGGCGTATTTTTCGGAAATTATACATATGATGGCGACAGAATTAGCGAATGATTTTGAAGTAACAAAAATTATTATGAAAGCTCCATCAAATCAACCGGAAAGAGTAAATGCACTTATCTTGAACCAATTTTATCCCGACACAAATAAAGAGTTTCGATACGACGATTACTATATTAGGATTAACACCACAGTATAAGCATAATCTACATCAAAACATATTCACAATATTTCACAAAAGTGAACTAAATATACGGCTATTGAGCAGAGCATAAATAGCTCTGCTCTAAAAATAATAATTATCAACAATATGTTGTGACAGAGCCAATTCTTAAAAGAATCTAATAAAAAAGCACATCCATTGTTTCTAAATATATCGAAATAATGAATGTGCTTTTTATTTGTTATTAATAGTTTGATTATAATATTTGATTATATATAATCAAACTCACCCTCTTGAAATATAAAGCTTGCATCGTACTGATTATACTATTTACCCTATATTCTTCTTCGGTGGTGCTGATTTCATAGATTTAACTAATTACGGAAGAGTCTTTAATTTGGAACTAACTGTATTAGCAAAATCATAATTATTGCTTGCATCCCAATTGATAGACCATGTCATTGCACCGCGAAGTGAAGGATATGTTCTAGGAGGTTTATAAGAACCACCGCTGGTACCTTTTGTAAGGCAATCAAGAGCTGAATTTACAACACTTGGAGCAACATAACCGCTACCAGCTCCTTTTGTGGAAGCAGGAAGTCCAAGACCAACCTGATCTGGGCGAAGTCCATTTTCTAGCTGAATTGCTGCCAGAGCAGTTATGAAATCCACAGAACCTTGGGAGTATACCTTACCATCCTGACCTAACATACTTCCGGAGTTATAGTACTGGGTATTAACTACAGTTAAAATATCCTTGATGTTCAATGCTACTTGGAAATACCCTGAGTTCACAGATTGCATGTCAAGAGTCTGAGGAGCCATTGTAATGATTAGTCCTGCGCCTGCCTTAGCGGAAAGTTGGCGTAATGCAGAAGTCATGTAGGTCGCATTGATTCCGTTTTCTAAGTCAATATCTACACCGTTAAATCCGTATTTTACCATAAGTGCATATACACTATTAGCAAAATTAGTAGCGGAGGTTGCATTATTAACACTTACTGTACCGGTCTCTCCACCTACAGATATGATGACCTTATGTCCCTTTGCCTTTGCTGCTGCTATATCGTTGATAAATTGCTGTTCGGTATAGCCGCCTAACTTGGAAGCAAGATTAGAATCCAGTTTAAATGTAACTTCGCCAGCAGTGGTCGTTGCTTCAGCAAAAGCTATCGCAATAATATTATAGGTCTGTGGAACATCACTGATTTTTAAGCACTTTGCACCGTTATCGAAATTCTGCCAGTAACCGGTCAAGATATGAGTAGGAAGACCTGTCTGGTTCTTTGATATCGTATATTTGGCACTTGCAACAGCGGAATCCTTCATATTGGAAGCGGTTGCATAGGCTTTGATTGTAGTAGTTGCTGTAACTGCTATTACACCGGTATATATCTTGGAGGTTGATACAGGAGTGGTGCCATCTGTTGTATAACGAATTGTAGCATTATTTGTTGCACAGGTAAGGGCAACATCTATGTTTCCATAGTAGGTTCCTTCTGCTACTGAAAATACAGGAGTTGCTACAGTATCGCTTTTATTAATGGTATAAGTAGAGGTAGCCGTTTGAGAATCATTCATACCAGAGAGGAAAGCCTTAGCTTTTACTGTGGTAGTGGATGCGACCATGATAGCTCCGCTATAGACAGTAGAAGAAGAGGTAGGTTCGCTTCCATTCAAGGTGTAACGGATAGTGCTTCCAGCAGTCGAACAAGTAATGGTTACACTTTGTGAAGCAGAATAGGTTCCTCCCGCCGGGTTAAATACAGGTGTAGCTACGGTCTGCGTAGTCCCACCACTGTATAATGACCAAAGTGCAGGGACTATTGGTGGTTCCCAACCTGTAAGTGCTGTGTGACCTTGGATACATTGATAGTTATTGCTTCCATAGGATACAATATCACCCGTTTTATAGGTAGTACCCGCCTGCCAGGTCGGATAAGCGGCTTTAACGACTGTATTGGATGACAGGGTAAATACTATAACAAATGCTAAAATGATAGCTATTGCTTTTAATGATTTTATTTTATACATATAATCCTCCATTCTGTCGCAATCCTGCGAACTTGTGTGGCATAAACATTTCATTAAGCTATTGCACTAATCCCCAAAGTGCCGGTACCGCATCAGGGGTCCAGGTAGCTAAAGCTGTATGTGGCTGGATACACTTATAGGTCTTTCCGCTATAGGTTACCAGGTCACCTGCCTTATAAGCAGTTCCAACTGCCCATGCAGCTATTTGAGTAGAGCTGATTGTATAGGTCTGTGTGAACGTAGCTGAGCTGGTCATACCACTCTTAAACGCTTTTGCCTTTATGGTAGTTGTGGAACTTACTGTAATAGGAGAAGCGTATAAAGCAGAGGAAGTCGTAGGTTCCGTACCGTTTGTAGTATAACGTATTTCAGCTCCTGAAGTTGCACAGGTAATTGTTACCGTCTGAGCACTTGAATAAGAACCTCCTGCTGGGTTAAATACAGGTGTTGCTACTGTTTGGGTACTGCCTATTGTATAGACTGCCGTTGCTGTTACTGAGCTATTCATTCCACTCTTAAATGCTTTTGCTTTTAAGGTTGTTGTAGTACTTATCGTAAGAGGAGAAGAATAAAGAGTAGAGGTAGCCGTAGGTTCCGTACCGTCCTTCGTATAACGAATTTCAGCTCCTGAAGTTGCGCAGGTAATTGTTACGGTCTGAGCACTAGTGTAAGTACCAGCTGCAGGATTAAATGTCGGTGTTGCCACAGACTGGGTGGTACCGCCAATCAGTTTTTGGTAAGCAAGAGTTGTTAATTCAAAATTACTGGTATCTCCTGAGATTTCCCAAGCAATTAAACCGCCATATCCGTTACTATTAATATAATCACATCTTGCACTTATGGAAGTGGTATCTTCATAACTAAGAACTATTCCCTGAGATGCGTTATATAACCAAGGCGTCTTTGCGTAAGTATCATCGCGGTATTTCACATAACCATTTTGGTTTTCCATGGTCTTTAAGGTGAAATACGGATACTGACCGCCAGGTGACTGAGGATTATCCCAAGTACCGATTGGTGCTCCAGTTGCATTTGCATACATCCCGTTAACTCCTCCAGTAACACCTTTCCATCCTCTGGAATAATAAGGTGATCCTACCAACAGTTTCTCAGCAGGAATCTTATATACCTGCTGTAAGGTCTTCATAGCGGAATCCGTATTATACCTGTTCTTAATGTCAATAGGTGAAGTAGGACATGGGTCATTAGGATTTGCATAGAGTGGAGATTGATGATTCGTCGTATTTTCCCATGCTCCGTGCATATCATAGGTCATGACATTTAAAAAGTCTAGATACTGGGCATATACATCCGGCTCCTGTAGGGCAAGCTTGTCATAACCTGAAGGCACAGCTATCGTCAACATCTTACCGCTTAAGCCATTGGTATTATATGCTTGACGTATTTCGCGTAATAGTGAGGTGAAATTTTGCTTATCCTCCGGTCCTCCCGGGCATCCTCTGTCATATTGGTCATTAGGATCTGCTACCCTGTTAACACCTGGATATTCCCAGTCAAGATCAACACCATCAATAAATGGATATTTTTTTAGAAAATCAATAACACTCTGAATAAATACCGCTCTGGTAGAAGATGTAGCAGCCATTGCATGGAAATTCTGACCCCTTGTCCATCCACCAACGGATACGATTACTTTGACATTCGGATAGAGATTCTTATAATATTTGTACTCTCCGAAATGTCCCCTTAATTGATTGGTATCCCAGCCTTCGGAATGATCCATCATCTTGTCAAAGTCAGCGAAGGTATCGGTGGATGCCAGCTTAAAGGAAGAATCCACCTCAAAAAAGGCATGATTTATTACTGTGATCTTATCCCATGGAATCATACCAACGGTCATAGTGCGGTGGGCACTATTATAGATTCCCCAGTTCGGGAAATAAGCTACTATGTTCTTTCCCGTAGCGGCCTTTACAATACCTGTACCAGCAGGTATCATTGTAATTAGTAATGCAAGTGACAGTATTACCCCTATAATCTTTTTAAAATGTTTCATAATAATCCCCTTTCTTATTATTTATACTCATCATGGCAGTTAATAGCTTACTGAAAAGCCCTAGGTTGTAGCCCTAGGTTCATCCACCCCTCCTTTCCTAATCAATATTGGATTCTATAAACTGTCAGGTAAGCCGATATAAATGCTGTACCACTTAACTGTTTTTTCTCTTAATACAATGAAAACCGTTATCTTACTTACAAATGGTTACAAGCAGAAAAATCCAGTGAAAATCAGCATATTAATATCCAATGAAAACACTTTAACAATAAGAGTCTTTTGGGAAAATAATATTCATTATGAAATTATATAGTCATTTTGTGAGTCATTTTGTTTTTGAATTTAACATGAATACATATAGAGTATTTACGAGCAGTAATAAGAAAACCTGCAGCTAAGTAATCTATAATAATTAACCATATATCCTTTTCGTTAGAGTCTTTCAATACACAATATTCTCTCTTTAGGATTTGTCATTTTAACAAGGCTAAGAAGTATAAAAGTCGCTGCCGATCATAGAAAGTATCTACATCTACAAAATTATTTTCGATTTGGTTATATTATAGTATGATTGTATAAAAAAGTAATTGTATATATTTGTTATTTATGGACAATAGTTGGTGATTATTTACAAGTATGAATTATAGGTGACTAATTCATACTAATTTTGAAAATATTCACAAGAGTAAAAATATGAAGTAATAAAACAAGTAAATTATAATGGGATACAATAGGAATAAGATAGTTTCTGGTATATGTGAGGATGAGAACTTAGGAATGAATTTTAAGAGAATATTGGTTAAGTAAATTATCGAAGGCTTACCTTGAGTCATATTTACAAATTGTATTGACTTATGAAGCGTAGTTGTATATTTTAGATTTAAAGTTAATTCAAATTGCTATGGGTCTAGGAGCCCTTTATGTCAGCTCATAGTAGTAAACAGAAAAAAATTATAAGAGTATTAGATATTGATAAAATTGAAAATATGAATCCAAGTATTGCAATTATATAGTCTTATTAGAGTTTTAATATAGAATAAGGAGACCAAATATGGAACATGATTATATTGAAATAGTAGGTGCACGTGCTAATAACTTAAAGAATGTCAGCTTGAAAATTCCGAAAAAGAAGATCACAATTTTTACCGGTGTGTCAGGATCAGGCAAGTCATCGATAGTATTTGAAACGATCGCTCAGGAAGCTGGCCGGCAGTTAAATGAAACCTTTAGCAAATTCGTTCAAGGTTTTTTACCTAAGTATGGTCATCCGGATGTTGATGCAATTGAAAACCTATCGTTAGCGATTATTGTTGATCAGAAGAGGATAGGCGGTAACTCGCGTTCAACTCTTGGAACAATAACAGACATCAATCCATTACTTAGGTTACTGTTTTCACGAGTCGGGCAGCCGCATATAGGCCCATCCTCGTATTTTTCATTTAATGATCCCAATGGAATGTGCAAGACTTGTGAGGGCATAGGAAAGATTGTTACGCTAGACCTTGATAAAGCATTGGATATAGAAAAATCGTTAAATGAAGGAGCGATTTTATTACCGGACTTAAAAGTTGGTACATGGCAGTGGAAACAGTATGCCTCAACAGGCTTTTTTGATTGTGATAAAAAAATTAAGGATTATTCGAAAGAGGAATATGACAAACTTGTATATCATAAACCGGAGAAAATCAAATCGGACAGCCTAGGAATAAACGTCACTTATGAAGGTCTTGTTGAGAGATTTATAAGACAGAACGTCAAAACCGAGTTTGAAAAATCAGAGGCGTCAAAGAAGAAAATCGCTCCGTTCACAACAGAAGAACGATGCCATGATTGCGGTGGCAAACGATATAACGAACGTACGTTATCTTCGAAAATCACGGGATATACCATCTCAGATTTGACGGCTATGCAAGTGGACGAGCTTCTGGAATTAATAAAAAAAATTGAGGATAATAAAGTAAAGCCTATTATTAAAAATTTGACTGAGCGGTTGAATGATTTAATTCAAATAGGACTCGATTATGTAAGCCTTGATAGAGAAACATCTACATTATCCGGTGGTGAATCGCAACGTGTTAAAATGGTCAAGCAACTTACAAGCAGCTTGACGGATGCAATCTATATTTTTGATGAACCAAGCATCGGACTACACCCAAGAGATGTTCACAGGCTTAACGAACTGCTGGTAAAATTGCGGGATAAAGGTAATACAGTGATTGTTGTTGAGCATGACCCTGATGTAATAAAAGTTGCCGATTATATTGTTGATGTCGGGCCAAAAGCTGGTGTAAGCGGTGGTAGGATTATGTTTGAGGGTAGCTATAGTGACCTTCTGAATGCCAAGACACTAACAGCAGAATATATAGGAAGGAGTCTGCCTATTAAGAGTAAGCCAAGGACAAGCAATGATTTTTTTGAAACAAAAAAGAGTAGCTTACACAATTTAAAAAATGTTAGTTTAAGAATCCCGAAAGGGATCTTCACTGTTGTTACAGGGGTTGCCGGTTCTGGCAAGTCTACGCTTGTTAATGGTGTATTTGCAAAGGAATTTACAGATGCCATTATTATCGATCAGTCCGCAGTCAGCGCAAATTTACGTTCAAATCCGGCGACTTTTACTGGGATTATGGATCATATACGTAAATTATTTGCCGATGAAAACAAGGTAAGTGCCGGATTGTTCAGTTATAATTCAGAAGGCGCATGTGAGGCATGTAAAGGACGGGGTTATATAGAAACGGATCTTTCTTTTATGGATTCTGTGGAAACCATCTGTGAAGAATGTGGTGGCAAACGGTTCAAACAAGAGGTTTTGGAGTATAAATATAATGGTAAGACTATTGTTGAAGTTCTTGATATGACAGTTGCAGAAGCGGTTGAATTTTTTAACCAAAAAGAAATAACAAATAAATTAAAGCATTTGGTCGATGTTGGCTTGCATTATATGACGCTGGGACAGCCGTTAGACACCCTTTCCGGTGGAGAATGTCAACGCCTGAAGCTAGCCAAGGAATTAAGTAAAAAGGGTAATATCTATATCATGGACGAACCTACAACTGGTTTGCATATGTCCGATATTACCAGCATTTTAAACCTCATTGACCGTCTTGTTAATAAGGGCAATACCGTTATTGTCATAGAGCACAACCTAGATGTAATTCGAAATGCTGACTGGATTATCGACGTAGGTGTTGAGGGTGGTAGTAGAGGCGGCCAGATTCTTTATGAAGGTACACCTGCTAACCTAAGAAACTGCAAGGAGTCAATCACTGCAAAATACTTGTAGTGAGTAACAATATAACCTTACAGAAGATGTCCCCCGCTTTTTAGCGAAGCAAAAGCGGGGGCTAAATTTAAGAATGTGGGCAATATCGTATCTTATATGGTTCAATTAAGTAATACTTGCAATAGCCTTCTATTGAAATAGCTTTCTTTGCAATCAATATTTATAATTTGGAAGATTTTAATATTGAAAATAGTTTTGTAAAGATATACAATTTAGGAGTAAAATGTTATTACAGTGAAATAATTACATAAGAGAAAGTTGAGCTTGAGTTATCGGGGATGAATTTTACATATCAGAATGTCAAAGTTGAGGAGTGGAAATGGAGAGGAATCCCTGTGTGGTCTCATGATGGGATGATCTGTACTGGGGAGGCTTATAAGAACTCCGTGAAAAGTACATTCGCTAAAGGAGCATCACTATAAGACCCGACGTTATTTTTAATTCAAGTCTTGATGGAAACACTAGAAGAGCTATTGATTTTCACAAGGGAGATGAGGTGAATGAGGAGGCACTAAAGAAGCTAATCCGTGCTACCATTGCTTTAAATAAATCAAGTTATAAGACATCACGAAAAGGGTGATTGCTTATATCTAATAAGATTCTTAACTAAGGATTATACTAAGTACGGAAGAAAGCTCAAGAGTTTTTGATAAACTAGAAAAGTATAAAATATGTTATAACATAAAATTACAGGGGGAAAACAATGATGGAGAAATTAAAATCATTTGGTTCAGTTTTATTAATATTAGGTATTCTTTCTATTATATTATCATTCTTAAACTTGCAATTTAAAGCTATGAACATTTTTGGGGAATATAAAAGATATGTAGAGGTTGGTAGTATTGTATTAGGGGTATTAATTCTCATAATTACAAAAGTTTTCGATAAGGGCAAGAACGAAACAGAAGATCACAATTAATTGATGTGCTAAAGTCTTTGCAATACTGCTGTTTAAGCATTGTTGCAAAGATTTTTTAATTCATATGACAAAATTGCTTTAAAATTTCTTATGATTCAAAAACGCTCCGTTATAAAATAAAACGTAATCCTGTTGACATAGTACAAGGAAAGAATTATAGTATTTAAAATAAGTTATAAACCATGATGACGATATAAATAAGAACATACATCTATAGATGGTTACAAGATAAATCAATAATTATGAAGGAGATGAAAACGCTATGTCAGAAGAAAATCAAGATATATTAGACAAATACACGAAAGTTTGTATATGTAAAGCAATTAGTAAAAGCACTATGAAGAAGGTAATCAAAGATGGTGCTGATACTTTAGAGAAAGTTCAAAAGGCAACATCAGCAGGGAGCGGAAGTTGCGGAGGAAGACGATGCACTCCTAAAATTTTGCAATTGTTGGATGAGAATAAACAAGAACAATAGAGTGAAATGTAAGGATATATAATTAGAAAATATAAATAAAGTAAAAGTTAAAATAAACCAAGCATATTATGCTTTGGTTTATTTTTTTTACCATTTGCTATTTGAAATTTTTTAAAAGTGTTTTTAGATATTTTTAAAGACTTTTTATTAAGTATAGCGAAAAAGAGTCGTAGAAATGCAAACCACACAGAGAAAATAGAATTCCAAAGGGAGAGAGAATTTTTAAAATGTCTACTTTTTAATACTTAAATTATCTGAAAATAAAAATTGGACTTGACTATTTACAGAAATATATTATAATGAATGAAACGTAATATTTACGATTTAGAGTGAGAATTAAATTTATTGCATAATTAATTTCAATAATTAAAAATACATAATAAAAATTGAGAAAAATATTTTATATTAGAAAAATAACTTCTATTTCTTTTGCATTTCTCTGAATTATTATAGAATAATCTGAAATTAATTAATAGATAATTCAAATTGAATTTAATACTTTGGATATTCATTTAAAAGTCTAGAAGGCTTTTGAGATGATAATTTCAATATATAATATTATTAAGGAGGCTTTTTTAGCATGCAAGAAACCGCAATATTAAACATGGTACCAAGGACCAGCACTAGCAAGGGTGCGAATAAATTATTAAGGAAGAATGGGTATTTACCAGGTAATATTTTTGGTAAAGGAATGGAATCTATTTCGATAGCTGTTAAGAAGGATGAATTTAGAAAATCATTAAAAGAATACGGTAGAAACGCTGTATTTAAGCTTGTAGATCCTAATAGTGAAGAATATACAGTAATGGCAAAAGAAATCAATGTAGCACCTCTTATTAATGAAATCTCTCATTTGAATTTTCAATTAGTTTCACTTTCAGAGGCGGTTAAACAAGAGGTATCTTTTAAAATTATTGGTTCAGAATTTCTTGAATCAAAAAGATTACTTTTGAATAGTCATGTAGATTCGATTCCAGTATATGGATTACCACATGATATTCCTCATGAAATAGATATTGACGTGTCTACTATGGAGTCTGGTGATAGTATACTCTTCAAAGATATTAAACTTCCAGAAGGAATTACTTCCGAAATTGATCCAGAGCTAAAAATTATATCAGTAAAAGGATCAAAAAGACAAGAAGTAGCTGCGAGTGAATAACAAGATATAAATTGAATATTGTAAATCCATAATCTTAGACATGAATTGTCATTATGTATATGGTAATTTTAGAGCTTCTCCGGTAACGGAGAAGCTTCTTTTTTCGTTCATTGTACAATATCCTTCTAGCAAGAAAGTTAAAACTTATAGCTACCAGAAGGGGTAACAGACGAAATAATTTAGATTGACAATATATGGAATTAAAGATAAGATAGTATTAATGGTCATCCAAAATATAACAAATGAGGAGGTGAGACAAATGGGAGATAAGAATCCAAAAAAAGCTCCAAAAAAGAAGGGTTCCGCACAATCAACAGCGGCATCAGCTTCAACAAAGAAAAAATAAGATACAAGGATTCCCTCTAGATGTGAAGAGGGAATCTTTGTGTTTATAGAATAATTATCGATATAGAATAATATTCGATATAGAATTATTATCGATATAAAATTATTATCGAAATCCGAAAATTACGAAATCGGTTATTAGAAATTACTAGATTTTAATTGATATCTAGTAATTATAATACCAATAATGTCTGCCAAGGCCCAACCAATTGGGATAGATGACCATACACCAACTATACCGATGAAAGACACTGAGGAAAGAATGTAAGCTAATATAACTCTCGTACCAAGACTAACTATAGTAAGGACAATTGAAATACCAGGTTTACCAAGTCCTCGAAATAAACCATAGAACATAAATAAATACCCGATTAAGCAATAAAAACCAGCTACTATCCATAGGTATTGAATACCTATCTTTAATATTTCAGTTTCTTCTTTATTAATAAATATGTACATTAAGGGTTTTGCAAATAATAATATGAAAACTGAAATAAAGATACAATAAATTGTAATTATTTTAACAGCAGAGCGTATTCCGGTGCGAATACGTTCTTGTTTTTTTGCTCCCATATTTTGCGCAATAAAGGTAGAAAATGCGTTACCAAAATCCTGTACTGGCATGTAAGCGAAACTTTCTATTTTAACTACTGCTGCAAAGGCTGCCATTGTTGAAACACCAAAGCTATTAACCAACCCCTGAATCATTAATATTCCAAAATTCATTATAGAATACTGTATGCTAGAGAGGATGGAGTAATTTGAAACCATTGTTACAACATTTTTATTTAAATATAGATGTTTACGTTTTAAACGAATCTGAGGAACATGAAACAAACAAAAAATTGCTATACCAATTGCTGAAAATCCTTGTGCAATAATCGTAGCATAAGCTGCACCAGAAATACCCATACCAAATGGTACGACAAAAATGATATCCAGTACGATATTAATAACAGCAGATATTATTAGAAATACAAGTGGAATGATGGAATTACCCATGCTACGCATAATGGCACTAACATAGTTATAAATATAGGTAAAACCAATCCCAAAAAAGATAATCTGCAAATAAGTCTTCGAATTACTGAGAACTTCTGTAGGGATATTGATAAAGGTTAAAATTTCATCAATAAATATAACTGAGAATAAGTTAATTACAATGGTGACAAATCCAATAAAAAGAAAGGATGTAAAAAAACTGTTTTTTAATTTGTCAATTTCGTTTGCACCAAAATTTATAGAAAAAACTGCACCACTGCCCATGCAAAATCCGATGATAATCGAGGTTAATAAAACCATAACTGTAAATGAACTACCTACTGCAGCGAGGGCGTTGGGTCCTATAAATTTACCAACAATAATAGTATCAGCAACATTATATAATTGCTGAAAGATATTCCCTATGATCATGGGGATGGCAAAATTAATCATTGTTTTTGTTTCATTACCATTAAGAAGATCTTTAGTAATTTTCATTTTTACATATAATATTCCTTTCCACTATTTTTTAGTTAAACAATAAATAAAACAATAAAACAATAAATAAAAAAAATAAATTAAACAAGTTTTGGACTCTTGTTTCACTATGTAATCTAAAACTTACATTATGTAATATATTAAGATTATCATTAGTTCCTAAATATGTCAATATCAGTTAATCAAAAGAAGGTTTCTTGTTTTTACAACCATTAAATGTTATTATGGATGGAAGTAAATTAAAAAATAGGGGTGTGAGTTCATGTATTTAAATGGATTGGATGAGATAGATAGAACAATTATTACATTACTTACTAAAAATGCTAGAATGAGTTATGTAGATATTGGTGAGGCTGTCGGATTATCCCGAGTTGCTGTTAAAACAAGGATTTGCGCTTTAGAGGAAAGAGGAATAATAGAAGAGTATACCACCATTATTAATCCACAAAAAATAAGCAGTGCTGTGTCATCCTATTATGAGGTAGAAATAGAGCCTAGATATTATCAAGAAGTGATAGATATTTTAGAAAAAAATGATACGGTTACACAAATCTATCAAGTATCCGGAAAAAACAAACTTCATGTTCATGCAGTAGCAGAGGATAATGACGGAATGGAAGTATTTTTAAATAATGTTATGTATAAATTACCGGGAGTTTTATCATTAGACTGTAATATAATTCTCTCAAGAATCAAGGATATTAAAGGACTGAGATTATAGAGATTAGTAGAAAAAAGGAATGACTTTTTCTAAGGATTTGGAAGTGTATTCTCAATAGACAGAAAGAAGTCGGATACGTTTTACAAAGGTGTTGACGAAGAAGCAACGTCAGATTCTTGAAATTTTCGGCGCGGATAAGAAAATTGTGAACAGCGTACAAGAGGAATGAACAGAGTGCATTATGGTAGAGTTGCCACGGATTTATTTTCAATAGAATGGAGAATATTATGCTAAATCATGTCGGTACACAAACATTAGAAACGGAGCGTTTGATTCTCAGACGATACGTTTGCAGTGATGCATCAGATATGTATTGTAATTGGGTGACAAACCCGGCAGTAAGCAAATTTTGGGGGTGGAAGCCCCATGAAAATATTGAAGAAACTCAATCCCTTCTGATTGAATGGATTGAGGAGTATAAAAATACCGAAACATATCATTGGGTAATTGTGCTTAAAAACAATTCACAGGCTATTGGTTATATTTATCTTAATGCGTTCGATGATGCCGATAATTGTGAGGTGCATTTTGCATTAAGTCAAAAATATTGGAATCAAGGTATTATGTCGGAAGCATGTAAGGGTGTCTTAACATTTGCATTTTCTGTTTTGGGCGTTGAAAGTGTACATACACGGCATCATATCGACAATCCGGCAAGTGGACGGGTAATGCTAAAATGCGGCATGAGGTATATAAAAACAAAATACAAAAAAGTTTCTGATTGTGAACAAATCAGCGGTGATTTTTGTTTTTATGAAATTTCAAAAAACGATAAGCATTTCATCAACTAATTAGGATGTAATGCGGGTATTTTTGTTTTTGTATGCACTATCCTTGTGCGGAATTTAGGTTATATTTGATTTCATTGTAATTATTCTTAGAAACTATGATTGGAGTCCTTATGTGCATAATGAGTTCAAATTTAGGGCTGTTTATTATGCTAAAACGGAATCTATTTCTAATTTTACAGAAAATAATGAAATATCAGACTTAGAAATGTGGTCTCCTGATGATGAAATTAAAGACTATAATGTTATAGATTTAGCTATTATAAAAGAAATTTTAGAATTGAGATAATCTCCGAACATCCTATCTAAAAAATGTTCGGAGATTATTAAATTTGTTACCTCTATTAAATTAATGTCATCCTTGATTTTTACATTACCGATGAAATCATATTTTGACTTGGTTGAATTCATCAAATAATTACTTTTGCCACATGCTTTGGATAATTATAGTATATAGCTAGCAACAATAAGTGATGCAAAAACTATGGATACCATGGAAGTAAGTTTTATTAAAATGTTAATTGATGGACCTGAGGTATCTTTAAAAGGATCTCCAACGGTATCTCCTACAACAGCTGCTTTATGTTGATCGCTTCCTTTTCCATTATGTGCACCTTGTTCAATAAACTTTTTGGCATTATCCCATGCCCCACCTGAATTAGCCATCATAACAGCCAGTACAAAACCTGTTACTGTATTTCCTGCTAGAAGACCTGATACACCTTCTGGACCCATTATAAATCCAACGACAATAGGGATAATAACAGCAATCAAAGCTGGTGCAATCATGAGTTTTTGAGCTGACTTTGTACACATATCAACACAGGAAGCATAATCTGGTTCTGCTTTTCCTTCCATAATCCCAATGATAGATTTAAACTGACGTCTTACTTCTAATACAATTGACTGTGCCGCTTTTCCTACTGCATTCATGGTTAGTGCAGCGAAAAGAAATGGTAACATTCCTCCTATAAACAGTCCTACCAATACTTTAGGATTCGTGATTGTTAGATCAAGTTTTAATTCTGGACTAATCTGATGGATCTTATCAATGTAAGAAGCTATCAGTGCAAGTGCCGTTAAGGCAGCGGAACCAATCGCAAATCCTTTTCCAGTAGCAGCTGTTGTGTTTCCTAATGCATCCAATGCATCTGTTCTTTCTCTTACGGATGCATCCATATGTGTCATCTCTGCAATTCCGCCAGCATTATCAGCAATCGGACCATATGCATCAGTAGCTAGTGTTATACCTAAAGTGGATAACATGCCAACTGCAGATAATCCTATACCGTAAAGTCCAATATTAAAGTCATTTATACCTCCAGTAGCGTAGTAGCTAACAAGAACTGAAATTCCAACGATTACTACAGGCACAACAGTAGAAAGCATACCAAGAGATAATCCGCTAATTATAACAGTAGCAGGTCCTGTTTCACTAGAATCAGCAAGTTTTTTAGTTGGTTTATAAGTATCAGAAGTAAAATATTCGGTTATAGCTCCAATTAAGACTCCTGCAATTAATCCTGAAAGAATCGCGACATATAGGCCCATTTGATCAGGAAGCAATAGTTTGATAACAAAATAAGATGCAATAACGATGATACCAGCACTGATGTATGTACCTGTCCTAAGTGCCCTAAGAAGATTCTTTTGAGAAGCACCTTCTTTGGTTTTAACAAAAAATGTACCAATAATAGAAGCTACTACCCCAATTGCTGCTAGTAACATTGGTACAGAAACACCATTGATACCAAATCCTGCGGCAACAGCTAGAGCTGCTGTAGATACAATAGAACCTACATAAGATTCATAAAGATCAGCACCCATTCCTGCTACATCACCAACATTATCACCAACATTATCAGCAATAACTGCTGGATTACGAGCATCGTCTTCTGGTATGCCTGCCTCTATCTTACCAACAAGATCAGCGCCTACATCAGCGGCTTTCGTAAAAATACCACCACCCACTCTGGCGAAGAGAGCCATACTAGATGCACCCATGCCGAAGGTTAGCATATTCGAAGTGATTTCTGTAATTCGTTCGCTATCAGGAAGGTTATGGAATACTGCATTTAAAATTACATACCATATAGAAAGATCTAAAAGACCAAGACCAACTACTGTAAATCCCATAACTGAACCAGCAGAAAATGCTACTCTGAGGCCTTTATTTAGGCTCTTTGAGGCTCCTTCTGCGGTTCTATTGTTAGCCATAGTAGCGGTATGCATTCCAATAAAACCAGAGAGACCAGAAAAAAATCCACCTGTTAGAAAAGCAAAAGGTGTGAAAAAGCTTAAGAAACCACTAAATGCCATAACGATTAATATACAAAAGACTACGCCGAAAAATATAGCCACTCCTGTATATTGCCGTTTTAAGTAAGCTTTTGCACCTTTTCTTACAGCTGTTGAGATTTTTATCATTTCAGCTGTACCTTCCGGTTGCTTTTTAACACGTAGGAACATGCATAAGGCAAAAATAATGCCTAACAATGATCCTGCTGCAACAAAATAAATAGCATTCATAAAATGCGCCTCCTAATTTCATTATTACTAATCTATATATATGTTTAATAAAATAGGAAATACCAGTACTATATACCAAGTAAATATTTTTCTATGTTATCGCTAGGACATGCTATTTAGATACTCCTACTTGTTCAAGATTAACTTATACCAATGTGCTAGATTAAGAAACAATAATATTTCGTAGCATAAGATAATAAATAAAAGGATTAATATCCATGTTCAGTACAGAAAGGTATGAAATATCGTTTACTGGTATAGAGGATAATAGATTTAATTTAGATACTGTAACTAACAACTGGAGGATTGCGGCGGAAACTGTAAATAGAGAAACAGGACTTTATATTAATGCACAGATCAGTGAGAGAATGATTGTATGTAATAATTGCTGTGTATCTGAAAGAGCCATTGTAGCGAATGTTACCAGAAATCCGATAAGCGAGAAAAATGATAGTTTTTTCTATGTAGTATTACAGGAAGTTGTTAACCTAACTAAGGCAGCAGTAGGTAATGTGTCAACAGTAATAGTCAAGGTTTTAGTTGATGTGTCGATATTATAAAATTTATAGCTTCAACATAAGAAAGAATAAAAATATTTTACCTATTACTATCAACTACCTTGTAATCGAGGTAGTTGATAATTGGTTAAATGTGTATTATACTATGATAATCATAGCTGGTTATACTGCTTATGCGTTATAATAAATAATTTATTTGAAAGGGTGATTTCTTATGAAGTATACAATATTAGAAAGTTTGGAATATATGAGGAGGGCGACTATATTTTAACCCTCCTATCAGATGGAGGATAAGAAATTGTTTAAAGAAAAACCAACTATTTCAAAGTGGATAGCTGATATGTATGAACAAGATGCAACCGATACTAACGATGTCGAATTTTTACTATCAGTGATAGGTCCGAAACCAAAGCGTATTCTTGAGATTGCTTGTGGGAGTGGTCGAATTCTTGTCCCTTTAGCAAAAGCAGGTCATGTTGTTACAGGATTAGATTTTGATTCTTATATGCTAAGTAAAATAGAGTCGAAAACGGAGGGACTAAGCAATATTTTTTGGTATAAAGCTGATGTTATTAATGATGACTGGGGTAACGATTATAATATTGTAGTAATCGCGGGAAATTTTTTGTTCAATATCATTTCTGACATGGACTATGAAAAAGCACAGAAGTTACTTATTGATAAATCAGCTAAATCACTGGTATCTGGCGGTATTATCTATATTGATTATGGATATACTTTACATCCCGAATATTGGTTTGACGATCCGAGTGAACGTGTGATTTGGGAAGGAACAGATAGTGATGGAAATACAGGTAAAATGATACTGTTTGGTAGTACATTTGACAAAGAAACTGAAACTGTAAAATCTATACGCAGGTTCGAACTTCATTGTATAAGTGGAGAAATAATCAAACAAGACATCGATGTTGTAAAACATTTTGCTACTCTTGAGCAAATACATTCTTGGTTATCTTCTACAGGTTTTATTATTGAAGAAGAATACGGGGATTACAATTGCAATCCTATTAGCGAAACTACAAGCAGAGCTATTATTAAAGCAAGAAAAATATAAAATGTTTTTAATTATAAAACCTAAACTAAGTAAAGTGAATACATATATAAACTACTAATCATCCATATGAACTGAACCCAAAATGTTGGACAGTTAGAATTAGCAACTAACGAGGATTGAGCTCTGTATTGCACAGGACTCAGTCCTTTTAGTTGGTAATTAATTATACTAGTACAAACTATTTCTTATTGTTCATAATATACTCTTCAACGATGATAATATCAATGAATGGTATTATCGGCGCTAATCCGGCAAGACCGTCCTTTTCCAAAACTTCTTTTGCCACTGAATTCAGAACATCACTGCTGTATATATTTTGCTTACTGCGATGGGACTGTTCAATGAGTCTAGCCAACCACAAAAATTGCATATTAGGTATCCCAAATGGATATGAATAGTTCAACCCATATAACGTGGGAATGTGAATATCATTTAGTAGAATTCAAGTAATAATATAACAAAAATTTACATTGTTAGTTGAATTAAAAAGTAGTATTGTTTTAAAGGAGATTGAAATACAACATGATATAAGCATAATTCATGACAAGGAAATGTTCACGAAGCGTACTTTTTCTTGTTTAATAGATAAGTTGCATAATTGTAAAAGTTAATTAATATGTCACTATCTACTACATAGAAACAAAGTCGGATTGTTAATTTACATTTCTAAAAATTATAATATTAACCTAACATAATAGAGGAGGAGATTTGATGAAGAGAAATGATTTCATTAATAATAAATACTGTAAAAAATACAATAAGGATAAGTTTATGAAAAGATTACTTAGATCATGTATTTGTTTTCTTATAATAACGATATTCCTAATACAGTCATTACCCGCTAAGGCAGCAGAAAATACCTCAAATGACAACGCCATTGAAAATAACACTGTTAAAGTAGGAAATCAAAAGAGCGGAGAACTTCATGCATTTTATCCTTCGAACGCAGTATTTTCCGAACAGATGAAAAAATACATAGACAAATTAGATTCCATAAGTTTTGCTTGGAGTAGAATAGATGCAAAAGATTCTGGTTGTCTAAATACTGTGAAAGGTCAAAATGGTAACTATGGATTCTATTATCCAAATGATTATCTTCAACCGTTAGAATATGCAAAGAGTCAAGGAAAATCAATCCAGCTAAATATTTATATGGATGGTAATGATGGTGCGAAGTTATTACCATATGCGAATGAGCGATCAGCTATGGTGTTAGCAATAGTAAATGCAGTGCAGACAGATGTTTCGCAAGGAGAAGATATTTACTATGATGGTGTGGTAATTGATTTTGAAGGGCTTCGCAATACAGATGGAAATGGTAAACCTATTCTCTATAATGGAAAGCCAATCAGCACGTATTATACACAGTTTTTGATGGAACTTAGGAAACAATTTGATAGCATGGGTAAAAAACTTTATGTAGCAGTAAATCCAGCTTTTTATTACGATGGTTATGATTTTTCGAAGATACTTGATGTAGCAGACCGTGTAATTGTCATGGCTCATGACTATGAACCAATACAAAAGCTACAAAAGAATCAGATAGAGCAGTACACAAGCTATAATGTTTTAAGCCCCACCCACAGCCTTGCACCGATACAAATGGTTAGAATGGCTTTAAACGATATAAAGAAAGCAGCTTCTGATACCTCAGAGCTTTCTAAAGTTTGGTTACAGATTACATTTGATGCTGCTCAGTGGCAGTTTGATGTAAAAAGTGCAAAGGCTTGGGATGACCTGCCGGATACAACCTTAAGTAGAGGAGGAAAGATTACCCCGTTGTATAAAACAATAAAGGCACGAGTCGATAATTCGGATGGATATGGGCAGAATTTAACTTATGGATATAACAATGAATTACAAAGTCCATACATTCAGTACTTTAATTCCTCTAACAAGACTTGGAATGTCATAATCTATGAAGATACTTCTAGTATTCGTGCTAAGATTGCATTAGCAAAATCTTATAAGCTTGGCGGCATTTCTCTTTGGAGTCTTGCAAATATACCAGATTATAATGATACGAATGGGAAGAAGTATCATTTGAATGCTTGGAACACAATAATAACAGAAATGAATTCTTATGATAAATTACCGGCGGAAAGCAGTAAATATATTAGTTTTGCAGATCCTTTCGTAGAAAAGGCAGTTAGAGAGAAACTTGGAAAAGTATCAGGAAAAATATCGGAAGAAGAGCTGTATGGCATATATCGATTGAAGCTACCGAAAGGGGTAAAAAGCTTAAAAGATTTGAGTAAACTAACAAATCTTGAGTATCTGGATGCCGGACAGTTATCGATTAAGGATATATCAGCTATAGGTAATCTGACAAAACTACGTGTACTTTACCTTCAACGTAACATGATTTCTGATATAAATGCTCTTAAAAAATTAACTAAGCTAGAGGTTCTATCCCTAAATGGTAACCAGATTGAATCCGTTAGTGCATTGTCAACATTAACAAACTTGCGAGAGCTATATATACGTGAGAATAATATAAAAAATATATCCTCTCTAAATAAACTAACAAAACTGGTAGTCTTAGAGGGTGGGAAAAATAGTATACAGAATATTGACAGTCTTAAAAATCTGAAAAACCTCAAGTCTTTGATATTAGATAATAATAAAATCAATGATATCACTGGGTTAAAGACATTGACTAATTTAAAGTACTTGGATTTATCAAATAATAAGATTTCTTCAATAAATTCGTTAAAAAATCTGAGTGGATTGGAACGTTTATACCTTCAAAGAAATTCCATCAGTGATATCAGCGCAATTTCCGGTTTGAAAAAACTAAAAGTATTATCAATGAACGGAAATAAAATCACTGATGTAAAGCCTTTAACAAAGCTTACTCTTCTGGAAAAGCTATATTTAAAGGATAATAAGATTAAAAGTATTACTTCTTTAAAAGGACTTGTGAACCTAAATGAGCTATATTTAATGGGAAACAGTGTGACTAATTATAGTCCTGTTAAAACTATGTATTCTAAAAAGGGGTTTATCTGTGATTTTAAGATGAAATAAGAGATTAAATAAAAAACAGCCAATTGGCTGTTTTTTTTTGTATAAATTTATCCAAAATACCAGTATTATAAAAAATAAGGTAAAATATAATTTCAAAAATAAAAATTATAATGAAATAAAAGATTGAAATTGTATTGACATCATTGGGCAGATTGTATAGAATACAGACAGAAAGAGAATTATTTTAATGAAAATCAACTAATTGCAACTGTGTATCATTTAAATTAATGATATTTAATAAAATTTTGAAAGGAGTTTATATTCTTGAAAAAATATCTAACCATGGATATAGGTGGCACCTTTATCAAGTACAGTATTATGGATGAGGATTTCCACGAAGAACACCCGAAATCTGTTCCGACAGAAAGGGATCCGGAACAATTTCTAAAACAGTTACTGTTAATTATTGCGGAAAATACAGAGCCCATCGACGGCATTGCAATCAGCATGGGGGGATTTATCGATCCCGAAACTGGGTTAAATACGGATTATAGTGTTGGCGCGAATTTTACAAGATATAATTTAAAGGAAAAGCTCTATGAGCTGACCGGATATCGAGTGGCTGTTGAAAATGATAGTAACTGTGCTGCTCTGGCCGAATTGCATCTTGGTGCTGGCAGGGACTGTAAGGATTTCTGCATGGTTACCGTTGGAACCGGAATTGGCGGGGCAATTATACATAATAGAGAACTATTCCGCGGCAGAAATTTTAAAGCAGGAGAGTTCGGGTTTTCTTTAATTGGAAAGGAAACGAAGGATAGCAAATGGAACTATAAGGCTGCTGCTGCAACCTCTACCTTAGTGAGGAGGGTATCTGAAGCATTAGGACAAAAGGTGGATGGAATTTATATTTTTGACCATCTAGACCAGCAGATCATTCGTGAGATTTATGAGGAATGGCTGGAGGATTTGGCAATAGTAATTGGCAATTTGGCAGTTTGTATGGATCCCGAGAAAGTAATCATTGGTGGAGCGATAAGCATTAGGGAAAGATTCATCAATGACTTAAAAAATCGGGTATATGATATTCATCAGCATTTAGAAAAGTACACGAAAATAGAAGCATGTACATTAGGTAATAATGCCGGAAAAATAGGTGCACTTCTTCAGTTTTTCACATTGTATGGTAACATATAAATTCATTTTGAAGTAAATATAAATAAAAATACATAATGGGAGGTTTAACATGAAGGACGGTATTAAAATCGTAACAATCGGCGGTGGCTCTAGCTATACGCCAGAATTGGTGGAGGGTTTTATCAAACGTTATGATAAATTACCCGTAAGAGAATTGTGGCTGGTAGATATTGAAGAAGGAAAGCACAAATTGGAAATTGTAGGTGAACTCGCAAAACGCATGGTGGAAAAGGCTGGATTACCTATGAAGATTTATACCACTCTGAACCGCAGGGAAGCACTTAAGGATGCTGACTTTGTCACAACACAATTGCGCGTCGGATTACTAGAGGCCAGAATCAAAGACGAAAGAATTCCACTCAGTCATGGAATGCTTGGACAGGAAACAAATGGAGCCGGTGGCTTATTTAAGGGACTTAGGACTATCCCCGTACTTCTGGATATCTGTAAAGACATGGATGAACTATGCAACGATGCATGGTTGATTAATTTTACGAATCCAGTGGGAATGGTTACTGAGGCAATTAATAGATATTCAAATAGGAAAAAAGTAATCGGATTGTGTAATTTGCCGATCGATATGCATAAAGCCATCGCTAAAATTTTGGAGAGACCGACAGAGGAAGTCTTTGTAACCTTTGGAGGACTGAACCATATGGTGTTTGTCACCGGAGTTTATGTAGACGGTGAAGATCGGATGGATGCTGTTATGGATAAATGGGGCAGCCAGACGGTTATGAATATTAAGGGAACGGAATGGTATATCGGCTTTATGAAGGAACTGGGTGTCATTCCCTGTTCCTATCACAGATATTACTATATGGCAAAGGAATATCTGGAGGAAGCAATTGAGAATTATAAGCAGAACGGAACCAGGGCTGAAAAAGTTAAGAAAATTGAGGAAGAATTATTTGAATTATATAAGGATCCCGCTTTAAATGAAAAGCCTAAACAATTAGAGAAAAGGGGTGGTTCCTATTATAGTGATGCTGCCTGCAATCTGATATGCTCAATCTATAACGATACCAAGGATATCCAGGTTGTGAATACGGTAAACCGCGGTGCTCTGGCTAATTTGGAGTATGAAGAGGTTGCAGAAATAAGTTGTATGATCACAAAGAATGGACCGGTTCCGATTTCGGTTGGAAAATTACCTAAGTCCGTAAATGGATTAATCCAGCAGATTAAATCCTTTGAAGTCGCAGCTAGCGAAGCCGCGGTAACCGGTGATTATGATAAAACACTACGTGCCATGATGATTAATCCGCTTGTTGGTTCCCAAAAGTATGCCATAGAGGTACTGGATGAATTGCTTGAGGCTCACAAAGATTATCTACCACAATTTCATCGGTAAAAAGTCTATATAAATTTCAAAAAAATAGGCTGTTTTGAAGCCTGATATTAAAACCATTAAGCCAAATAGTATTAAAACTAAATAATATTTTACTGACTGGAGAAACGTATGATTATAGGGGATACCAATATTTTAATTAAAATCAGGGAAATTAAGGACAGTCTTACACCGGTAGAACAGAAGGTAGCTGACTGTATATTAGAGTACCAAAGAGAGGTTCCTAAAATGTCAATCAAGACATTGTCAAGTATAAGTGGAACGAGTGAAGCTTCTGTTTTGAGGTTTTGCAAAACTCTAGGCTTCACAGGGTATCGAGACTTTATCATCAGCGTGACCTCCTCGCTGGTAATGAATGTTGAAGAAAATTCGGAAGAAGATTCCTATACAGATCTCCAACCGGGAGATGATTTTCCAGTTATCATTCGAAAGATAGCTAAGAATAATATACAATCGATAGAGGATACCATTAGTGTTTTGAATATTAATGAGGTGATAGCTGCTGTTAAAAGCATCCAGAAGGCAAGAAGAATCTATTTCTTCGGAATAGGAGCCTCCAGTCTAGTTTGTACGGATGCGGTTCATAAATTTCTTCGTATCAATAAGGAATGTTTTACTTGGGAAGACAGTCATCAGCAATATGCGATGGCCACTCTGCTTACAAGCGATGATGTGGCAATACTGGTATCAAACTCAGGTAAGACCCAGGAAATTGTTGATATCATGGAAATCGCGAAAAAGCAGAAAGCAAAAGTAATTGCAATAACCAGATACTCAAAAAGCATTTTGGCGGAACGGGCGGATATCGTTTTAAGTATATCAACCCCAGAGATTATGATCCGTAGCGGAGCTATGGGATCAAGAATTGCTATGTTGACAATCGTCGATATCCTGTTCTCATGTGTTGCCAGTGCAGATTATGATGTAATTAAAAAATATCTAAAAAAGACAAATGACATTATCAAAGAAAAAAGAAGATAGGGCGTGATTTCATGACCGATAATGTGGAGAGTTTCTTAAGGGAAAGCATCAAAATACACCGGAAGACATGTACGGCAGGTATTTCACAACCTGGCTATGCTTCAATAAATGGCCCGAAAAGATCATAATATATTTCATTGAATTAATAGAAAAAAGCGTCGGTATTTTGAAATAGAATACCGACGTTTTTTTTGGCTATTTATAATTTTAAATTTACAATAAAAGTTAAATGTTTTAGGAAAATAGCACAAAAATTTAGTATTAAAAATGTTATATTTAACAAAGTGGTTAAACGTTTTAACAATTTTATTGACAAGCATACAAAAAAATGATATTTTAAAATTACAAATTGATAAAACGTTTTATCATAATTACTAAATTATTAATCTTAAAAAGAGAAGGAGAAAAATATGGTCGAAATTATTATTTCAATCGCAGCAATCATATTGCTTACAGTGCTAATTGTAAAAAAATACAATACTACAATAGCACTACTATTTTGCGGTATTATTCTTTTAGCTGCAGCTGTAATACTAGGACATCCAGTATTAGATACAGAAGCTTCGACAGGACTTGCACTACTTGATATTTTCAAAAATATTGAAACGGCTTTCTTAAGCCAATTAGGAAACATTGGTCTAACACTTATGACTCTGATGGGATATTCCACCTATATGACCTACATTGGTGCAAACGATAAAACCGTTCAAGTCATGTTAAAACCGTTAGGAATGATTAAGTCAAAGTATATTTTAGTACCAATTATCTTTATATTAGGTAACTTATTATCCTTAGTAGTTCCAAGTGCATCAAGCTTAGGTGTATTATTAATGGCTACATTATTCCCAATTCTTACAAGAGTAGGTATGAGCCCATTGACAGCAGCAGGTATCATTGCAACTACTGCAACTATTATGCCAACTCCTCTTGGAGCAGATAATGTAATTGCTGCTGAAACATTTGGAATGAATATTATTGATTACGTTGGAAAGCATGCGATGATTTCCATACCTTCCTTACTTCTTATGGCAATTGCTCATTATTTCTGGCAAAAACGTTGTGATAAGAGAGATGAAGCAAAAGGTGTAGCATTTAAAACAGAATTAAAAGGTCTACGAGAAGATTTACCTTCCACTGTGTATGCTTTATTACCGGTGTTACCTTTGATTTTAGTAATTGTTATAAATCTAGGATTTCCTTCCCTGAAGGTTGGATTGGTTACCATAACTTTCATCAGTTTATTTGTTTCAATTATCTTTGAAGCTTTTAGAAAGAAAAATATTGCTAAGGTTACGCAGGATGTTCAAGAATTCTTTAAAGGTATGGGTACAGGCTTAGCATCTGTAGTATCCATTATGGTTGCAGCAACAGTTTTCGTAAATGGATTAAAAGCGTTAGGTATTATTGACATGTTAATGGATTCCGCAAATGGGCTAAAGGGAGCAGGAATCATTATGATGTTAGCTTTCAGTGGAATTACCTTTATTATTGGCTTAATTAGTGGTAATGGGTTATCGGTATTCTATGCTACCGTAGGAATAATTCCAAGTGTGGCAGCTGCCGCTGGAGTATCACCAGCGATGATTGCATTACCAATGCAGATGATTGCTAACTTAGTACGTTCGATTTCTCCAGTTGCTGCTGTTATTGTAATTGTAGCATCATCTACAGGAGCAACACCAGTTCAGTTAGTGAAGAGAACAAGTGTACCAATTATAGTCGGTACGATTAGCTGTTTAGTGTTATCTTTTGTCTTATTATTTTAACCTAAATGAGCGCTGAAAAGCGCTCATTTTTAACACAAGTATCGTGTATCATGATAACCTGACAACAAAGTGGGTGATAGAATGAATATAGAGATTGTTGACAATGCATTAACTCCAGAAATATATATTGATGTCAGAAAGCAAGTGAATTTTAAATATTATGAATATGACGATGTAAAAACTGCTCTTGAAAATACTCTTTATTCCGTAGTGATATTTGATGACGGAAAACCGATTGGGATTTCAAGAATTGTTGGTGATGGAAGAATCGTTTTTTTTATCAAAGATGTCGTGGTTATTCCGGAATACCAAAAACTAAAGATTGGTTCCATGTTGATGGAGAGGATAGAGCAGTATCTTTCAAATACAGCATGCGATGGTGCTTATATTGGATTAATGTCCACACCGGGACAAACTGAATTTTATAAAAAGTTTGGTTTTATTGAAAGACCTACAGCAGATTTCGGACCAGGTATGGTAAAATATCATAAGAAATGATGTGCTTGACTGGCAGTATTGATTACTTGACAAATGCAATTGCGAGTAAGCAGTTTTAAATAGTAAAGAGGTGACCAAAATATGAAAAAACTAATTGTGTTAGGCAGTCTAAACATGGACATTTCAATTCAAAGTGATTATATGCCAAGAAGCGGTGAAACTATGAATGGATATGGTTTCCTAATGAACTCAGGTGGTAAAGGCGGCAATCAAGCCGTCGCAGCTGCGAAACTTGGTGTAGAAGTGAAGATGATTGCGAATGTTGGAAATGATATATTTGGAAAGCAATTATTGGATGACATAAAATCATATGGAGTGGATGTCTCAAATGTTGAGATATCAAAAAATGTTTCTTCTGGTGTTGCGATGATAACAAGATGTAACAACGATAATCGAATTATCTTAAGTAATGGTGCAAATCATACACTAGATTTTGAAACAATAAAAGAAAAGTTGGAAAAGATGACGAATCCAGGTGACATTTTTTTAACTCAATTAGAGAATGATTTTGAAGTAGTAAAAAAATCAATTCAATTTGCAAAGGAGCTTGGACTTTATACTATTTTAAATCCTGCACCTGCAAAGGTTCTTGACGATAGTTTTTATAAGTATTTAGACTTAGTGATTGTAAACCAAAGTGAATGTGAGCTGCTAACTGGGATTTATCCAGAGGATGAAAAATCTTATCGTATTGCCTTGGCGGTATTTCACGATAAAGGAGTAAAAGCAATTATAACCCTTGGTACAGATGGAAGTATTACGAATTATACTGGTGGTTATGAGTATATTACCTCAAGAAAAGTAGAGGCAGTAGATACAACAGCAGCGGGAGATTCTTATATAGGAGCTTTATGTCGTTACTTAATTTATGAGAAAGATTTCGTAGAAGGCTTAAGATTTGCTTCGGATGTCGCAGCATTAACCGTAACTAAAAAAGGTGCTCAAATCTCAATACCTTATTTTAATGAAGTAAAAGAATATTTTAAGGAGGATCGAAATTATGAATAAAAGACCAATAATTATTGATACAGATCCAGGCATCGATGATGCTTTAGCAATAGCAATAGCGCTATATGCCAATGAATTAGATGTGAAATTAGTAACTACGGTTGCAGGAAATGTAGGAATTGATAAAACAACTTACAATGCATTACGCTTATTAAAGTTTTTTGAAAAAGAAAGTATACCTGTTGCAGTAGGTGCAGATAGGCCACTTATTAGGCCATACGAAGATGCTAGTTATATTCATGGTAAGAGTGGTATGGAAGGTTATGACTTTGAAGACCCTACGGTTACCCCTATTGCTGAGAATGCTGTGAATGCCATGAGAAATATCATCATGGAGAGTAAAGAACCAATTACAATTGTTGCAATTGGACCATTAACTAATGTTGCTCTTCTAATAAAAGTATATCCTGAGGTGAAAGAAAACATCAAAGAAGTAGTTATGATGGGTGGAAGTTTAACCCGTGGTAATAAGGGGGTTATGTCAGAATATAACGTAGGTGTTGATCCAGAAGCTGCATATATCCTTTTCCATAGTGGATTAAACATTACGATGGTAGGTTTGGATATTGGTTTGAAAGCACTAGTATTACCAGAAGACAGTGAAGAAATAAAAACAATGAATAAAACTGGAGAAATGGCGTATTGCTTATTCAAAACATATCGTGGCGGAAGCTTTAACACGGGCTTAAAAATGTACGATAGTACTGCGATCGCGTATCTGCTTGCTCCTGAAATCTATGAAGTTGTAGATACCTACGTAGATGTTGAGCTTGCTGGCTCGATGACTGCTGGATGTACCGTAGTTGATTTAAAAGGTTATTTGAAACAACCGAATAATGCCAAAGTTTGCATTGACGTTGATGCTAATAAATTCCGTGACTGGTTCAAGGAATCGATACGTAGATGTAATTAGTAAGAATTAACGAGTCAAACTTGATAAAAAAACAACTGGGATAAAGCTAGTTTATAAGAAAAACACTTTCGCACCCATTTATTCATAACAAGGAAAAGTTCGCGAAGCGTACTTTTTCTTGTTTATACCGTGCAGTGGCACGCAGATGGGAGCCAAATATGATTTATACGTGTACTAAAGCACGTAGATGGGAGCTAATCATATGAATAACGTTATCATGTATAGTATTGCATTAATGTCTGTTATTGTTGTGATTGTTATGCTTATTAAAAAGATGGATATCAAAATAACTATGTTTGCAATGGGTGTTATTTTAATGTATATCGCAACATTTATGGGTAACACAATTGGTGGTGAAGGTTTTAAATCATCTGGCTTGACTTTCTTAGATCCATTACTTGTCATCATCAATGAATTTAAATCTTCACTTAATTCCGCTGGTTTTATCATAATGATTTTAGGTGGTTATACCGCGTATATGTCAGCAATTGGAGCGAATGAAGTAACAGTTCATACACTAACGAAACCAATTAAAAAAATTAAGTCAGTATACATTTTAGTTCCTGTTGTTTTCCTTATTGGAAATTTACTTTCCTTAGTGATACCAAGTGCATCTAATTTAGCAATTATTCTGCTTGCTACATTATATCCAGTACTTCGTGAGGCGGGCATGTCACGTCTTACTACAGCAGCAGTAATTGCAACAACTGCGACGGTTATGCCAACTCCTTTAGGTGGTGATAATGTCGCAATTGCTACAGAACTTGCGAAATACCCTGAATTTGCTGGACTAACAGTATCGAATTATGTTTTAAAATATCATGCAATAGTATCGATTCCAACCTTAATTGTTATGGCAGCAGTACATTTCTTCTGGCAAAAGTATTTGGATAAAAGAAACGCAAGCCATATGGGAAATGAAGTAGATATAGAGGCAGCAGAAATAGAAGCTACAAAAGAAATAAAAGGTGGCATGCTATTTCGAACTGTATATACCATATTACCGGTATTTCCTATTTTATTGCTAATCGCGATTTACTTATTTGATACCTTTGCAGGAGTTACAGTAAATGTAAGCGTTGAGCTAGCCGCAGTGTTTTCTTTTATAATCGCTATCTTTTGTGAAGCAATACGTAAGAAAAGTACAGCAGAGGCGCTGAATAAAACGGAATCCTTTTTTAAAGGAATGGGAAGTTCCATGCCAATCGTAGCCTTATTGGTAGCTGCGACTGTGTATGTTTCGGGTTTAAAATCAATAGGTTTAATATCATCCCTACAAGCTACAATGCTTGAGATTCAAGGTTCAGGGTTAGGTTTTATCTTGCCATTAATTCTTGTTGGATTAACCATTTTAATCGTTTTACTCAGTGGAAGCGGTACCGCATTATTCTATGCGTTAGTACCTCTTATGATGCCTTTGGCTACTGCCGCTGGTATCAATGCACTGGCTGTTACGATACCGATGGCGTTAGCAGGTAATATCATAAGAGCGGTATCTCCTGTAGCAGCAGTAGTTATGATTGTCGCAGGTACCGTTAAGGTTAGCCCATTAGATATTGTGAAGCGAACTTCGTTACCAATGATTTCTGGAGTTATCTTCATGTTTATCTTGTCTATGATTTTATTCTTATAGAATAGACTTTTCCTATGCTCGTGTGTTACTATATATTGTAAAGGTTTCTTTGTCCGGAGGTTATAGAAATGAAAGTTACAATTAAAGATATAGCACGAGAAGCAGGAGTTAGTGTCGCAGCAGTTTCTTTAGTGTTAAATCATAAAGATTGCAGAATTGCTGAAGATACAAAAAAAAGAATATTAGAAGTTGCTGAAAAGTATAACTATACAGTCAATCAACAGGCAAGAAGTTTGGTAACGAAAAAATCCAATGTCATCGGGTTAATTATACCTGATATTGAGAATATCTTCTTTTCATCCTTATCAAAGAAAATTGAAGAATACTGCCGTAAAAAAGGATACGCAATGATGATTGTTAATACAGATGAGAATCCAATGGCAGATATTGAGCTTTTACATCTGTTGGTTTCCAGAGGTGTTGATGGTATTCTTTATACTCCAAGTATTGGAACAAAGGAAGACTATCAAAAGATTAAAACCTATTTAGAAACAATACCAATCCCTTATGTTATGGTTGACCGATATTTGGATGATATTAATTGCAACAAAGTATATATTGACAATATTAATGGATCTATGCAAGCAATTTCAATGTTAGTAAAAAGTGGACATACCAAGATTGGTTGTATAGGATATGCTGTATCGAAATCTGCCACGAACTCTCGTGTAACTGGCTATATAGAGGCTATGAAACAATTTAACTTGCCAGTTGATGAGAAGTATATTTATGATGGTCAATACAAGATGATTGGTGGATATAATGCTGGAAAAGAAATTGTAAAGACTGATTTAACAGCGGTGTATAGTTGTAATGATATGATGACACTTGGATTCCTTAGATGCTTAAGCGAATGTGGCAAAAAAGTACCGGAGGATTATTCGATAATAAGCTATGACAATACACTGCACAATTTTGTAGTAACACCAAAGATTACAACGATTGATCAAGATTTAGGTAAGCTTGCGAGAAACTCCTGTAGATTATTATTTAAAAATATAAATGATGAAGCAGGTGAGCCAGAAGTTATTTGTCTATATCCTCAACTACTTATTAATGAGAGCGTAAAAAAGTTAAATAATTGATGCTTATTCGCACCAATATAGCAAAAAGAATTTTAGGATTTGTTAGAAATTTTTGATCCAGACATTTTAATGAGATATTTCATTATTTTCTTACTATGTGAATTAAGGGAACCTTAACGAGTTCCCTTAATTCACATATTTTACGAAAGGGATTTGTTAGAAAATCTTTGTTTCATCATCATTTTCTTTCCCCTTTTAAATTGTGTGAATAAAACTACATCTTTATATAGTTCTTTTTTAATGAATTTTGATTAATCTATTGAGTAACGTTTGTAAAGCGCTCACATGCCATGGCTTCTTCCTATTCATAAATTGATAGTCCAAAACTAATGCAGCAGTTTGTTCCTTCTAGATGTATTCCTATCGAATATTGGTCTTGATTTATCCCACCGAATAAGATTTCTGAATTCAATTCATATGAATTAATATATATATCTTCATTAAAACCAAATTCTTTTATTGAAGATATATAACTTAAAATGTCATCTGGGTTATTAACACCTTCATAGTAATAAAAATCAAATGTGGCTGTAGCATCTTGCTTTACTAAATTTCCATATTCAAATGGTGGAAGACCACTGAATACCCATGTTGGTGTAGTTGTTGGAGTAAGAGTTGGAGTAACTGTTGGTGTAACAGTTAATGTTTCTTTATTTTTTTGTTCAACTGTTGGTACTATCTCTGATAAAGCTCCTAAAGAATCATCATTTTGAATTTTTTTTCTAGAGCATGAACTTAATATTATTAATAATATCAGTGTTACAAATACATATATTTTTTTTCTCATGTCAATCTCCTAAGTTTTATTCTATAAACAATATAGAAGTAAAAATATGTCAAATTTGTTTTTGATACATTTTTTATCTATCCAAATTTCATAGGATAATTACTCTCTAACTCAATATTTAGCTAATAATATAGTTAGCGCAATGTTGAACCTATTTGAAAATTGAAATAGGCCAAGTGTTTACAATGGTTTGATTGTTTCAGTATTTATATTAAGAATCATGTAGATCCTTGTTTAATTTTACGACACTATGATATATAATAAATTAATGAGCAATTTAACCTTATTAGGGAAGGACTTACCTATGGAGTACAAACTAGTTCAAGCTCTTACTGAAATGCCACGTAGTGGCAGTGATGTTATCAGCAAGTAACATAAGCGGATCGCGAATATTCGTTTTGACTTTATTGGTATTTAAAGTATATTTATTACCAATGAAATAAATACATATATGGAGAATTGATATAATGGAAAATTTGGTTATGTTAGAAATAAAAAAACAAATGATTGATAACTGTGTTGATGTATTTATTGAATCATTCACGAAAGAACCATGGAATGATGTTTACGAATCAAGAGAACAAGTAGTTAATTTATTCAATAATCATTATAACAATAATTACTTTGTTGGCTACGCAGCTATGTTAGACGATAAAGTTGTAGCCATAAGTATTGGTATGAAAAAACCATGGATTAAAGGTATGGAATACTATATTGACCAGTTTTGTGTTAGTTACGAAATGCAGGGCAAAGGTATTGGAAGTTGGTTTATAAAAGAAATAGAAGAAGATATTAAAAAGCAAGGTATGAATGCAATAATATTAAATACAGAAAAAGGATATCCATCAGAGAAATTTTATGAGAAAAACGGATTTGAAATAATTGAAGGTGTAATAGTTTTTGGTAAATAGTAAAGAGATTTAACAAAATCAAAATAAAATGTTACTAAAGTTGAATATCACAAAAAGGATTAAGGTTTGTATGGAATAGTACTATAATCCTTCTTGGCTCTGCATCAATTGTTTGAGCGAGATACCATTGGAACTCGCCTAGATACTAGGTGTAGAGCTATTTTTTCATATAGGAAAAAGAAAAATTTGTGAGTACTATTTCTTGTTTTTATGAAAAATAATATGTGGAAATTGTCAAATTGCAAACTTACTGGTATCATATAAATAGAAGATTCGACAGGCAATCTAACTAGGTTGTAGTTTTTAAGAATAGATAAAAATAAAGGATTAGAAATAGATATGAACAAATTAATTATTGGAATATTAGCGCATGTGGATGCGGGTAAGACGACATTATCGGAGAGTATACTTTATACGAGTGGTAAAATCGGAAAATTAGGTAGGGTTGACAACAAAGATGCTTACTTAGACACTTATGAATTAGAAAGGGCAAGAGGAATTACAATATTTTCAAAACAAGCCTTATTTGAGCTAGGTGAGACCAATATAACACTACTTGATACACCAGGACATGTGGATTTTTCAGCGGAAATGGAGAGAACACTTCAGGTACTTGATTACGCTATTTTAGTTATTAGCGGAGCAGATGGAATACAGGGACATACCAAAACTCTATGGCACTTGCTTGATATGTATCAGATACCTGTTTTTTTATTTATTAATAAGATGGATCAGCCTGGGACTGAGAAAGATAAGATATTACATGATCTGAAAAATCAGTTAGATGATGGATGCATTGATTTTGGACAAGTTAAGACAGATGAATTTTACGATCAATTAGCAATGTGTGATGAGCTCATGATGGAATCTTATTTAGAAACTGGGCGTGTGGAAACAAATCAGATAATGCAGGCGATAAAAGAACGTAAAGTATTTCCTTGTTTTTTCGGATCAGCTTTAAGATTAGATGGTATTGAGGAATTCTTAAAGGGTATTAACACCTATACGATGCTACCTAGTTACCCGGATGAATTTGGGGCTAAAGTATTCAAGATAACAAGAGATGATCAAGGAAACCGACTAACACACATGAAACTTACTGGTGGAAAACTTAAGGTAAAGGATGCCTTATCAAATGGAGTCTGGGAAGAGAAGGTGAATCAAATCAGAATCTACTCCGGGCAAAAATACGATCCAGTAAATGAGGTTGAGGCTGGAAGTGTGTTTGCAGTAACGGGACTTAGTCAAACAAAGCCAGGGGAAGGCTTAGGAATAGAGGAAATTTCTGATACACCTGTATTAGAACCAGTCTTGTCCTATCAGATTATCCTCCCACAAGGTTGCGACCCAAGAATGATGATCCCGAAGCTTCGCCAGATTGAAGAGGAAGAACCAGAACTGCATATTGTATGGGATGAGCAGTTACAAGAAATTCAAGCACAGATCATGGGAGAAGTGCAGATAGAAATCCTTCAGAATATGATTCAAACCCGTTTTGGTGTAGAGGTGTCATTTGATGCTGGAAGAATCGTATATAAAGAGACAATTGGAAATGTTGTAGAAGGGGTAGGACATTTTGAACCATTGAGACATTATGCTGAGGTTCATCTATTATTAGAGCCAGGGGAACCAGGAAGCGGTTTAGAGTTTGGGATAGACTGTAGTGAGGACCTATTGGGGAAAAGCTGGCAAAGACTTATTCTGACGCATCTAGAAGAAAAAGCTCACAGAGGAGTACTAACAGGTTCTGCAATAACGGATATGAAAATTACGCTGGTCGCAGGAAGAGCACATAATAAACATACAGAAGGTGGAGATTTCAGAGAAGCTACTTACCGTGCGGTACGCCAAGGTTTAAAAGAGACAAACTCTATCTTATTGGAACCTTATTATTCTTTTCAATTGGAACTACCTGAGAAAATGGTAGGAAGAGCTATGACAGATATTGAAAAAATGTATGGCTTATGTGAAATATCACAGACAAATGGTGATATGGTTGTTTTATCTGGGATTGCCCCAGTCATAACCATGAGAAATTATCAAAAAGAAGTAATTGCTTATACCAAAGGTCTTGGTAAGCTTTTTTGTAGTTTAAAAGGATACCTTCCATGCCATAATACTATGGAGGTCATTGAAAGCATAGGTTATGATTCAGAACGAGACATTGGAAATCCAACAGGTTCTGTTTTTTGTGCACATGGTGCAGGATTTTTGGTGGAATGGAATGAAGTGAAAAACTATATGCATGTGGAAGGCTATCTAAAAGAAAAAGGAGAAGTTTCAGAAAAGATAGTTGAACCCCAATTCACACAGAGAGAAGAGACTTTTATTAGTTTAGAAGAGATTGATAAAATAATGAATAGTACCTTCTATTCTAACCAAGGGAAGAAATCTGTATGGAAAAGAAGCAAAAGTGCACGTGAAAGTTACTATGAGCCTACTACCTACATCAATAGGCAGAAAGAAAATAAAGACGAGTATCTTCTTGTGGATGGATATAATATTATCTTCGCATGGCCTGAATTAAAAGAACATGCTGATGAGAATATGGATGGTGCCAGAATGAAATTGCTTGATATTCTATGCAATTATCAGGGGATTCGTAAATGTAAAATTATCGTTGTATTTGACGCTTATCGATTACAAGGACATCCTGAGGAAGTAATCAACTATCATAATATTCATCTAGTATATACCAGAGAGGCACAGACAGCAGATCAGTATATTGAAAAATTTGCTCATGACAATCAGAGAAAGTATAACATCACAGTAGCAACCTCAGACGGTTTACAGCAGATTATTATTAGGGGAGCAGGATGTTCCTTATTATCTGCAAGAGATTTAAAAGATGAGATAGAAAGAGTAAATGAAACACTAAAAAATGAATTCTTAGATACACAAGGGAAAAATCGTAATTATCTTCTTGATACTTTATCACAGGAAAATAAACAGAAGATGGAAGAACTAATGAAAAATGATAATACGGATCTGTAATAGGTTAAGAATTGTAACTAAGAGTATATAAATGATGTGATCAATTAAACTTACAAATTTACTATAATTTAATGGACTAGTTCATTAGTAAAAGATAGAACAGAAAAAAGTAAAGCAGAAAAAAGTAAAGCAGAAAAAAGTATGGCAGAAAAAAAGTAAAGCAGAAAAAAGTAAAACAGAAAAAAGTAGAACAGAAAAAAGTAAAACAGAAAAAATATAACTTTAGGAACTAATCAAATAGAAAGAAGCTTAGTATGGAGATAAAGAATATAAAAAATGGTAACTATACGAAAAAATCAAAAGATTTTTTAGAAAAGAGCTTAACGAAAACACAGTATGAGGTAACTCAGAACAATGCAACAGAACCCGCTTTTCAAAATGAATATTTTCATGAGTTTCGAGAAGGAATCTATGTGGATATTACTACGGGAGAACCACTTTTTCAATCAAATGACAAATTTGATTCTGGATGTGGATGGCCTAGCTTTGCAAAGCCACTAAATGGAAGTGCACTTTTAGAAATTTCGGATTATAGCCATGGTATGATACGTACTGAAGTAAGAAGTAAAATAGGTGATTCGCATCTTGGACATGTATTTGAAGATGGTCCTGCTGAATTTGGTGGATTAAGATACTGCATTAATAGTGCCTCCTTAAAATTCGTTCCAAAAGAAAGAATGGAAATGGAAGGATACGGAGATTATCTTTCACTATTCCGAGGTAAGAATTAGAATAAACTATAAGCCAAACTTCATAAAATCAAACTTACAAAATGGGAAGGAGGTAAATGATAAATCAATTTCCTTCTGCCCATATTACAAGCCAAATGGGGTATATGTAAACATATCTTGACATTTGGCTTTCTTTTATTTATTATAAACATAACAGCGTTATGTTTATAAACACTGTTATGTATTAATGGAGGGCTACCAAATGGCAAGAGAAGAACAAAAGATGCGCAGTGAGATGATTCGACAAAAGATTCTGGATACTGCGCTAGAGATGGGAATTGAAGAGGGATTTGAGGCAGTATCAATTAGAAAGATTATTCAAAAGATGAAATATTCCACTGGTGTTGTCTATCATCATTTCAAAGATAAACAAGAGATCTTAGATGCCATTGAAGTAGCAGAGACAGGATGGCTTCGTTCTCAAATTTTAGAATTATTAGATGATGAAAAAGACGTCATTACCAATATGAAGACAGTATTTCATCGGATACTTCTTTTAGCTTTTGAAGAGTCTGAAAAATACAATCTAATTGTACTTCATAAATACAGCAGACGAAAATCTGACAAACTAGAATGGATATCAAATATTAGTAGAAATTTAAAAGAAGGTATGGACGCTGGATTAATAAAGCCAATGGATTCTGATAAGGCTGCGTTTTCCATTTGGAGTTCATTTCTCGGTTTTAATCTTATGATATCGAGAGATACAGATTTAACTTTAGAACAGGCGCAAGAATTGTTTGATGTTCAGTTTAATATTATATTAGGGGGAATTCTTAATCATGAATAAAGTAAAAATTGTATATGCAACGAAAACCAGACATTCGAAAAAGATAGCCTTAGCTTTAGCGAAAGCGTTGAATGTTCAAGCAGAGGATGTAGTAAGTAAACCAAACCTTGGAACTGCTGACTTACTCTTTATTGTTGGCGGAATCTATGGAGGAACTAGTTTACCAGGTTTGATAGAATTTGCAGAGAACCTTAATAAAGAAAATATAAAAAAAGTAGTATTTATTACTTCCAGCGTAAAAAAGACACAAGGACAGGATGCTGTTAGAAAAATCTTAGAGGAAAAAGAAATTTCAGTTGTAGATGAAATACATTGTCAAGGAAGCTTTTTATTTATGAAATTCGGTCATCCAAATAACATCGATATTAGGGAAACTATTGAAGCATCCATGAAGATATTAACTTTGTAGTTTATTCTTATTGATTATATTGATGAGAGGTGGATATATGGTTACTATAATTGCAGACGAAGGAAAAAATCAAATTGGAATGGAGCTTTATCAAGGCTTAATATCCCAAGAGGTTAAAACAGAATATATTTTGCTGGATAATGTGGAGGTTAAGCCATGTGTTAGCTGTGGCGGGTGCTCCTATAAGACATATGGTAAGTGTACAGTTCGTGATGACGGAGATTTCATTTATCCTAAAATCCTACGTTCTAATGTGTTAATATTTGTGTCACCAATTACGTTCGGTAGCTATTCTTTTAAGATAAAGCGGGTTTTTGACAAGATTGGTTTGATTATGGATCGTCATTATTTTGTAGAAAATAAAGAAATAGTGAAAGGAGGTAAACTTGGCAGTAAGTTTAAGTTTTTTGCTATTGGAGACAAAGAGAATTGTATTGAAGAAGAAATAATAGCATTTCAAAATCTCTTTCATGAGAATCTTATTATCACTAGAGGTATTGGAAAAGCTTATATTGCAGACAAAACGCTGAGTGAAGAAATGAGAAATCAAATTATTGAGGAGGTTAGAAGTGTATGAAAAATATACTTTTATTTCATGTCAGCCCTCGTCAGAAGGGAACGAGCTATGTGCTACTTCAAATGTGTATGGAATATCTGTCTGAAAAAGGTCATATTTGCGAATTAATGCACCTGTATCCCAATTTGAATAATCCTGAAAAAATAAGAGAAACTGTTAATCGCGCAGATACTTTAGTATTTAGTGGACCCTGCTATATTAATACTTATCCTGCTGACACGATCGCACTACTGGAAGATTTATCAGTACATAGGGAAGTTTTACATGGTCAAAACATATATGGAATTATACAAGGTGGAATGCCATACCCACATACTCATGAAAGTGGATTATCCATGTTAGAGATGTTTTGTAAAAAATGTGATTTAGCTTATAAAGGTGGATTTGTAATGGGATTAGGAGCAATGCTTAATGGCCAGCCTATTAAAAAATTACCGAATTCAAAAAAGATAAATAGACAACTTCAGATTTTCTTTGAACATATTGATAAGGAAGAAGATTCACCAAGACAGGTTTATCAAGTAGCTCAATTTAAAGTACCAAGCCTTGTCTACCGAATTATGTCAAGCACGATGAATCGTAAAATTGATAATGATTTAACAAATCATGGTATTGATGTAAAACAAAGAAGTCCCTATTTCATATCTGAATGAATTTACTGCTCATAATTTCCTAAATATGTCGAAACAGAACATAATTGACAACTTCTCCGATAAGATTGATATATATTTAACAAAGCATTATAATGTTCTAATGTCAAATCTATAGGAGGCTTAATTATGAAAGGTTATGGTATGTTATCCATCAATAATACAGGATGGATGGAAAAAGAGAGACCTACTTGCGGTGCTTTGGATGCAATTGTACAACCAATTGTAGTAGCACCTTGTTCATCGGATACCCATGTACTTCACGGAGGTTCAGGGGAAAAAACAAATTTAATCTTAGGTCATGAAGCGGTTGGTAAGGTAGTTGAAGTTGGAAGTTTGGTAAATAACTTTAAGGTTGGCGATACCGTTGTTGTACCATGCACCACTCCAAACTGGTTGGCTTTGGGCGTTCAAGGAGAATATAATGCGCATGATGAAGGCTTGATGAAGAGCTTTAAGTTCTTAGGTCAAAAAGATGGTACATTTGCGGAGTATTTTCATGTAAATCAAGCAGATGCTAATCTTGTACTACTTTCTAAGAATATAGCACCTGAAGCAGCAGTAATGACCGTTGATATGATGTCTACAGGATTTCATGGAGTAGAGAATGCAAACGTTAGTTTCGGTGATACTGTAGTAGTAATCGGTATAGGTCCGGTTGGTCTCATGGCGATTGCAGGTACTAAGCTTCGTGGTGCTGGTAGAATTATTGCAATTGGCACCCGTCCTAACTGTGTTGCAGTAGCGAAAGAATATGGGGCAACAGACATTATCAGCTATAAGGATGGCGATCTCGTTAAGCAAGTAATGGAATTAACAAAGACTGGAGCTGATTCTGTTATTATTGCAGGTGGTAATGCAGAGAGTTTCCGTCAAGCAGTTGAAATGACAAAGCCAGGTGGTTATATCTCCAATGTTAACTTCTTTGACATAAAAGATGTTTTAGCTATGCCTGCATATTCATGGGGATTAGGTATGGCGAACAAAACTATTCGTGGTGGATTCTGCCCAGGAGGAGCATTGCGTATTCAGAAAATGCTTCAAATGATAGAATACAACAGAATCGACACAACAAAGCTTATTACTCATCGTTTTAATGGTTTTGAAAAAATAGAAGATGCTTTTCATATGATGGACACAAAGCCTCAAGATTTAATCAAACCAGTAGTTTTTATTGATTAGTAAATAAGTAAATTTTAATATACGTTATATGAATAGAAAGGCACTGAAATTCAGTGCCTTTTGTGACCGTATGAATATTTTATATATTCCTACGGAGTATATTCTTTATGCAATATAAAGAGATGAAAAAGTGATACTTAATTATTTAAAAACATCTACAAATAATGATATGTTCTCATAAACCAATAAATAGTGTTTATGAGGGCATTATTTTTTGATTACAACTATTATTTCAGAAGAGAAGAATCTTTGATTAAAATAAAGGATAATATTTATTGATATTAATATCTTGACATCAAGATAAACTCATGATATATTTATCTTGAAATCAAGATAATTCATATAGAATATGAAATGAATAGGTATAAGAGGTGATAAAGTGACCGATCTTAATTTGAAATTAGTCATTGCAACGGCAAGATGCTATAATACTGTTTTTTCTAGAATTGAGAAAAATGTTCAAGAGTATGGTTTAAACATTAGTGAGTTTGGAGTATTGGAGATGTTACTGCATAAAGGGGAGCAACCAGTCCAGAAAATTGCTGAGAAGATTTTAGTCACGAGTGGAACCATTACGTATGTTTTGGATAAGTTGCAAAATAAAGATCTTATATATAGAAAAAAATGTGACAAAGATAAAAGAATATTCTATATAAGCTTAACCCAAAAGGGGGAGGAATTTATCTCTGACGCATTTGCGAAACATAAGAAGTTTTTAGATGAGCTATTTCATGGAATTGATGATGATATAAAAAATAATATTGTTAAGAGTATGTTTACGCTAGTTGACACATTAAACAATTAAACAATAGAACAATAGCACGATAAAACAATAAAACAATAAACGATAGAACAATTAAACAATATGGTAAACACTAAGTTAGTGAAGAAAGGAGATTTCTAATGATTAGAAAAATAGATAGTAAAACAATGGGTAAAAGTAATCTTGGATGGCTTAATAGCATTTTTCACTTTTCTTTTGCAGAATATTTTAATCCTACAAACATCAATTTTGGTGTATTAAGAGTAATCAATGATGATTTGATAGAACCTCATGAAGGGTTTGACACACATCCACATAAGGATATGGAAATTATATCTTATGTGATTGATGGGGAATTAACACATGCGGATAGCATGGGAAATAAGCGTACCTTAAAACGTGGTCAAGTGCAATATATGAGTGCTGGCACTGGCGTATTTCATAGTGAGCATAATCTAGGTAATGAAACTCTAAGATTACTTCAAATATGGATTTTCCCAGATAGAAGGGGGTATACACCAAATTATGGAGACTATTTATTTGACTGGGATTTAAGAAAAGATAACTGGTTGAAAATAGTTTCAGGTAAGAGTGGGAGTGCACCTATAAAAATCAACCAGGATGTTAATATCTATGTTTTAGAACTTGAAAAAGACATGGAAGAGAAGTTTAGGGTTGAGAAGGGAAGGCAAGCTTATTTAGTGCAGATAGAAGGTGAATCTGACATTAATGAGGAACATCTTAATGCAAAGGACGCTATGGAAATCAAAGAAGAAACGATTTCTATTAAAGCTAATGAGACATCTCACTATCTTGTCATTGAAATGAGGAAAGACGGTATCTGATTATAATATTTGAAGTGAAAGCACATGGTATCAATTTTTTGTTAAGGTACCATGTGCTTTTTTATTCAGGGCAAGGAAAAGTACTCAAAGTGAGATTTTTCTTGTTTTTTTATATGTTTATTTTGCAACAAACACAGATGGTGTTATTTTTAGAAGTATATGGCTTACCACAGACATTGTTTATTTTTTAATATGAGAATCCTTTTGGTGACTAAAGGTATAGAAAGGGCAAATATTTCAGCAATGATTAGTTGCGAAATATAGCCTGCTACATCAAACATTTTATTGATTGTTCCAATGCTATAAACAATTCCTATAAATATGTTTGTAATCATGATAAGAATTAGTATAAAGGTAGTATTATTCCAAAGAAATCCATCACGTTTTTTAAGTATGATAAAATATATTAAGAAAAATAATATGATAATACATGTTGCAGTAATAGAAAAAACGGCATAAGAATCAAACTTTTTAATTGCCCAAGTCAAAAATTCGGAATCAAATTCGCGTATCTTAGCACTTTTATTTATTCTGGAAATAAATATCGGACGCATAAGAATCATTCCAGCAATACCTATGAACGAAAGAATGGAAGATAGAATGATATAACAAAGATTCATCCATTTACTTTTTCCAAAACTTATCAAGCAATTAAAGAATACAATAAGGATGATGAAGAGTGCGATTGGCGATACTGATATTGATAGTCCCATAAGTGTACCTCACCTATTTTTATGTAATATTATACCATATAATAAGAAGCATCTTCAATCTAATTATGAGAATTGAGAATGTTTATTAAGATAATTGATATAATTAAATGAAACATACTGAAAAGGGATAGGTGAAATGAAGTTTCGATTTGAGGATTTAAAAAAAGTTGATTACAAAGGATATATCAAAAATAATTACAAAAAAATAATTGCGTGGATGGTATTTTTTGCTTTTTGTTATGGATTAGGTAATGTGACAGCACGTGGTGTAGCACATTACCAAGAAACGTTTGCTGTGAAGGAAAAGGTAGATAATTGGGGTCTGGGTTTCGGACAAGAAGGAACACAACCAAAAGGTAATGTATCAATGGAACAATTAAAGGAATATGATGCTTACTACATTGGAGCGAATACTGACAAAGTAATATATTTAACTTTTGATTGTGGTTATGAAAATGGAAACACAGGGAAAATATTAGATGCCTTAAAAAAGCATAATGTTTCTGCTACTTTCTTCGTAGTTGGACATTTTCTTGAAACTAGTCCTGATCAGGTTAAGCGAATGGTAGCAGAAGGGCATGCAGTTGGGAATCATACCTATCATCACTATGATATGTCTAAAATCTCTAGTTTGGATAGTTTTCAAAAAGAAGTAGATGATGTGGAAAAACTCTTTGAACAAATTACAGGACAAAAGTTGATGAAATATTATCGTCCTCCTCAAGGGAAATATAGCACGGAAAATTTAAAATTAGCAAAAGAACTAGGCTATAAGACATTCTTCTGGAGCCTCGCTTATGTTGATTGGGATCAAAATAAACAACCAACGAAAGATCAGGCATTTAGTAAGTTATTAAAGCGAATACATAATGGAGCTATTGTCCTACTTCACAATACTTCAAATACAAACGGAGAGATTTTAGATGAATTATTAACAAAATGGGAAGAGATGGGCTATGTTTTTAAACCATTATCAGAACTTACGGATACTATGAGTGAAACAACAGGAAGTAAGTAAAATATATAAATAATGATAGATACAAAATATAAGGGAAGCAAAAGTCAGACTTTGTGGTCTGACTTTTGTTATTGGGTAAGACATAATAATTTTACAATCTCTCGAATAAAATTGGGCGTTCTAATTTTCCTAAGCTGATTGGGTTGGCAGCATATCCATAGACATTCCAGAGACTAACCGTAGTAATTTGAGGATTATCGTAAGTCTTAAAATAATACTCGCAAGTATCTGTATTCATAAATGTTATGTATTTTGTATAGTCATTAGCACCGGTTTGTGTTAAAACAATACCTTTTGGTATAGAAACACTCTCTAAAATGTGGAAGCATTCTATCACCATATCATTATTATTTGTTGGCATAGTAATGTGTGTTTTTAAATATGCTGTTCTTACAAAACGTTCTGGTGAAGTATAACCACCAGGTAATAGTAAAGTACCTCCAGCTTGACCAAATGGTGTTAATTTCACATTACCCCAAAACTCTTCATGACTTTGCATAGGAGATACTTCCATATAATTTCTTAAATTAGTTAAATGCCATGGAAAATCAGGGCTATTAGCCATAACTCCAATTGGGTCTTCATATATCATAAGCCCATCTTTTGTCATCTCAATGACAACACTTTTACCACTTCTATCAGTTGCAATCCAGTGAAGGGGAGCTACGATTTTGGTTACTGGATCAGGAATACCCACAATGGAAATGTCATTTATAAGGACATAAAGGTCTTCGACTGTTACGCATCTACCTAAGATATAGTGAAGAAAATCTAGGGATGCAACTGGTATTCTATCAAATGATTTTTGTTGAGTGTCAAAACATGCATAACCAGCAAAATATAGTGCAGCAGCTGCAAAACCATTTTCGTTAACTCCATCAAAAAATCCG